>JABFSC010000091.1 GCA_013140885.1 Deltaproteobacteria bacterium
TCCCCAATGAATCGTCGTCATCCGCTTCCGGCGCGAGTCGAAGGGGATTTCCCGAAATCGTGGCCACTGACGTGTCTCCTGCTCCCCGTTGACTCCCGCCTTGGCCGCGACGACCAGTAACGCGGCCTCGGTGGGATCGCCCAATATGGTCCACTGGGAGGACACGCTGTTTGGTGGCAGTACGCGCGCATCGTTGCACAGACTGGCGGCAACCAGCAGCTCACGGACCTCGCTGGTCACGGGAGTAGGAAGCGGTCGCGACTGATCGAGCAGATGTCCTTCAGGCGCATAGCCGACTCCCGTGACCGTCAGGGAGCGGCCCGCGACCCACAGCTCACTGACGGTCATCTCATTCTGCGTGAGGGTGCCGGTCTTATCCGTGCAAATCACCGTTGTGCAGCCCAAGGTCTCCACTGCGGAGAGGCGCTTCACTAAGGCATGACGGCGGGCCATGCGCTGAGTCCCCATTGCTAGTGCTAAGGTCACGGTCGGCACCATGCCCTCGGGCACGAAGGCGACGATCATGCCCAATGCGAAGATGAACCCCTCCAACACGGTAATGCCAGTGAAAGTGACGGCAAGGAGAAAGAAGAGACAGCCGACCGCCACGGCGATCACCGTGACGATTTTGGTCGCCCGTTGCATTTCCTGTTGTAGGGGGCTGTGGGTATCGATCACACTTTGCGTGAGATGCGCGATCTTCCCGACCTCACGCTGCATCGCCGTGGCGAAGACGACGGCGACCCCAGTCCCAGCGGCCACACTGGTCCCGGCGAACACCAGATCGGCGGTTTTGCGCACCGGATGCGATTCGCCGGTCAGGGTGGATTGATCGACGCGCAGGTCCGCCTCGTGTACCAAGCGGGCGTCGGCGGAGATATGGTCCCCTTCGGCGAGCAGGATGACATCCCCAGGGACGAGGTCTTCGGCGCGCACGCGTTCTTCCAACCCGTCCCGCCGGACCCGGGCGTACAGGGGTAACAACCGGCGCAGGGCGTCCGTGGCCTTTTCCGCCTGATATTCCTGCCAAAAGCTAAAGAAGCCGTTGATGAGGTTGACGACCCAAATAGCGATGCCGAGTTCCGCCATGCCGGCCAGAAAGCCGAGGACACCTCCGACCCACAGCAGCATGGCCATGAGGTGGGTAAAGTTACTCAGCAGTTTACGGATGAGCGAACGGGTCTGAAGTGCGTGGATGGTGTTCGCGCCACAGCGCTGTAGCCGAGCGACGGCTTCCGTCGTGGTTAATCCTTGAGGCTGGGAGTCGAGCCGCGTATACACATCGGCAATCGCCACCGTATGAAGCGGGCAGGAACGATGGGAAGCCGAGTGTGTCACGGGACGCCCTTCCGTGGGAGCGGTCAGGTGCCTTCCGCCAGCAGCGCATCAAGAACGTCGCTTCGTGTGATGATCCCAACCAGCTTGTGCCCGTCCACGACAGGGAGGGCCCCAAGCCGTTGGCGGCGCAGTCGTTGGGCGGCTTCGCGCAGAGACGTGTCCCCGCTGACGGCAATCACATTGTAGGTCATCACTTCCTCGATGATATGCGCATCCGCGAAGTCATCAAGGTCTTTCCCGCGCAGCATCCGCAAGCTCGACGGATACGCATCGCGAATATCACGATCACTCACGATACCGACCAGTTTGTCGTCCACGACCACCGGGAGCTGGTTGATCCGATGTTTACTCAGCAATTCCCGCGCGTGACGCACGGTATCGTGGGGTTTAACGGTCAGGACCGTTTTCGTCATCCAATCAGACACGGTGGTCATCAGCGCATCCTCCCTTAGTCCGGGCGTTGCCATTCGACGGTGAGAAACTTGGGCTCTGACCAGTGGTAGGTGGTCTCGCCCTGGTGGGTACTCTTCAGCGTGCGCCCAATCCGCTGGGCCAGCTTTTCGTTGGTGGTGGTGACGATCATGCCTTCATCGGATTCCGTGATGGCGATGATGCGCTCCAGGGGGTTGTCTCTTTTGACGCGGGCTTCTTCGTTGTGGATGATCCGGCGAATTTCGTCCTTGTGGGCGGTGAGGAAGGCACTGGGACGCAGGGTGACTTGGCCCTCGGCGTACCCGTCGCGAATCTTGTGACAGGCGGGGCACAGCACCTTGTGCGTGTCCGTTTGCATTGAGGCGTGGAAATAGGCTTCCTCATCAAAGAACCAATGGCGGCGCTCATATAGCGCGTGGCATTCCGTGCATACCGCCGTCTCTTCGGGCGCGAAGCGTGGGGTGTAGGGATCATTCGCATCGAATTCGGCGAGGTTGCGCCGGGTGTGAATGGTTCCTCGGCCGCGTACTTTGGTTGACATGAAGGGCCTCCTTCCGTGGGTACCGATCTTGTTCTTTTTACTAAGAGCAACTCGTGTACCAGAGTTGCTGTCTTGGCTTTGCGTGGAGGACGGTACGATTGTTCTTGTCTTTGCGAAAAATAACGGAGAGTCATCGCAAAATTGACAACGGTGGAGAGAGCTACACATTGACGTTCTGGGACGTTCTGGCATCGGCCTTGCGGGACATATTCGGAGTACGCTCGCCGCCCGAGCATGAAAGGAGGTCCGCTTATGATCAAATTTCTCGAATACGCAGTAGGGCAGTATATGACGCACCCAGTAAAAACGGTGACCCGGCAGACGTCCCTGCGAGAACTCGAAGCGCTCTTTGCGAAACATGATTTCAACGCCTTCCCAGTCATGGAGGGAACGACAATGGTTGGCCTGGTGACCAAGTTTGATTTCCTCAAGGTGTTTGCGTTTACCACGCGGCAAATGACTCCGCAGTACGATGAGATCATGCAACGAGCGGTTGCGGAGGTGATGACGGAAGCGGTTGTGCATGTGACGCCAGCCGATCCCCTGACCCGCACCCTCCAATTGATGATCAATCTCAAAGCGCGCAGTTTTCCGGTGGTAGCCCCCGATGGGCATCTCGTAGGGATGATCGCACGTGAGGACATCATGCGTGCGCTCAGAGACGCGACGCGAGCCAGGTAGGTTGAGCAACAGAAATTTCAGCGCGGCGCGTCTAGCCCCTTGGGCTGGAATGCGTTGCGCTCATTGTCCGTCTACGCCTGTCGGGGTGAAAGCAGAAGACTGATGGTCAACCGCTTGCGTGGCTACCGTGCACACGTGATGCAGGTACTCGCGTATGGTAAAGCCGCGAGTCGCGCCGGGGGAATGTTCTGCCCACAGCGCGTGCAGAGGCCATAGGTGCCCGCGTCTATGTGGGAGATCGCGTCCTGGAGTTGGCGGATTTCTTCCCGGTCGCTCTCGTCGAGTCGCTCCAGGACATCATCGTTCTCACGGCTGACCGCGCGCTCTTCAGAGTCTGGTTCCAGCGGCTGACGTAAGTTCCGCTCGACCTTCTCCAGCCGCTGCTGTAACTGGCTCAGTTTGTTCCGCAATGTCGCGCGCAGCGCGTGGTGCTCAGTCATGATGACCTCCATCTTCCGATCGATACGAGCCCGGATTACGACAAGGTGTCTTGGAATGTCCCCATC
>JABFSC010000408.1 GCA_013140885.1 Deltaproteobacteria bacterium
ACGCGGGGCTGCTCGCGGGAGATATTGAGATAGCCAACATGGCCTTCATGGGTTGCCCGGCGCTGGTCAGGTCCTACGCGACGGTGGCTCGGAAGATTGATGCCATTGCGAGGGATCCGAACATAGAGGGACTCTTGTTCAGTTGGCCGGAATGGGTCTCAGGCATTCGGCACTTTGGCGAACGTATCATCCCGCTCCTGGCCTGCCGTCGGGGGTGGGAGCCCGCGACGATGGGAGGATTACGTGGCAGTGGTCGTCCCTCGCACAGCGGGTAAGAAGCTGTTGATAAATTCCTCAGGCCAACCGCTTCAACAGTAGCCGGATCATGCTGAGCTGGATCAGGGCTTCACTATTGGTGGTCAAGCGCTCGTAATCCCGGCTGTGGCGGCGATCATTCAGCAGCCACGCAAAGGTACGCTCCACCGCCCAGCGCCACGGGACCACCTGAAACCCTTTCCCCTCGTGCCCCGTGACCTCGACGGTGATTTTATGCGTGTGCTTCAAGTCCTTCACCCATTGGGCCAGCCACTCCGCTTGATAGCCCCCATCGACCCACAGTTTGCGTAACCGCTGGACCCCGCCCATGAAATACCGGGTTAAGAGCAGCATAAAGCCCACCCGGTCATCGGTATTGGCGGCGGTCACCACCACGGCAATCACCAACCCCAACGTATCCACCAAGATATGGCGTTTGCGCCCTTTGACCTGCTTGCCCCCATCAAAGCCGACCTCCGTGGGTTGGGTCGCGGTCTTGATACTCTGACTATCCACGCTCCCCGCGGACGGCTCCTCCTGCCGGCCTTGCCGGCGGCGTTCTCCTTGGCGCAGGGCTTCCATCATTTGCGCCCACACCCCCGCCGTGCGCCAGCGCTTGAAATAGCGGTAGACCGTATTCCACTTCCCGAACTCCCGAGGCAACATCCGCCACTGACAGCCGCTCTTGAGTAGATAGAGCGTGTCGCCTCTCTTGATCCGTCTCGCTGAGTTTCTCGCACTCAAGGGCCGTGAGTCTATTAGTTTTATAGGCGTCAACTTGACTGCTGGTCTGGTAGGACGAGTCTATGAAAGCGGCTGCAACGAGCACGGGACCTTGGATATCAAGAATTGGCTTGAGGAACCCGCGCAGGTCATCTGTCGGGATCAGTGCGCCTTTAATCTCCCCTTTTTTCTTCCAACACGATGGAGCGCTCTTTTCTAGTTTTACAATCTGACGAGTCACGATCTCCATGACAAAAGGTGGCAACTCAGGAAGAGCGAGACCCGCCACAACGTTGAAGTCTCCGCTATCCTTGAGATTGAACCTGCCCGATTCGTCGACAAAAAGCTGCATATATCGACCCCTTAAAACATTAGCATCGCTTGCGGAGAAAATTTACTTTCTCGGATTTTTCATCACGTGTCCCATTTGGAGATGCCACAATTCTGCAACCGAATGCCTCATTCTGTTGCAATTTTTTCTCGCAAAGAAACGTGGGGGAGTATTTGGGCACGGCAAGACGACCGCTGGCGATCCCTTCGGCTAACCGCTCCAGGACTTTGCCAAAGCGATAGAATCTGGGGTAGCGGTCGCACAGCATATCCATTTCCTCTGCCGCCGCGCAGTGCGGTACAGCTCGTATCCTGGTACACAATGCTTGATGGGAACTTCCCTTTCGGGAGGTCACAGAATATCCACTCGCTCATCGTGCTCCCTCCTTCGCATCTGAGATTACCGATTCACTCTCCATCTTGCGGAAGACGCTATGAAGAAACTCTTCTTTTGCTGCAGTATACGCTTTGCGATCCTGGGCGAAGCGTATCAGCAAGGCGTACTTGAGTTCGGCATACGTCGTGCGGAGCGCGTCGTCTGCTCGGAGGAGATCGCGAAACCGGAGATAATTATTCCACTGGGGGTCATCTTGTGTCACCACATGGATATGATGGGTCCGAACGTTCGGGGTCGATTCTTTGACAAACAGATAACCACCCTCCGTGCCCGCATCGCCGCGATCAATATAACCAAGAGCCCCGAGTGGCTGTCGACACAGGGGAATCACCGCGAGAGAGGTAACGGCCACAGCGATGTCAATGATCGGCTTCGCGGCGAGCCCCGGGACCGCTGTACTGCCAACGTGTTGGATATCCGATACGAGGTTACCAAGGCAGTGGGAAAGAACACACCGTTCGTGCGAGAACAAAGTCGACCACTCTGGGTGGTACGGAACGACTTGCACCGTCCCTTTTTTCAACCCAAGCATCTGATCTCCGAAGTTTACTCCATGTTTTCTTGTGCTGGCTTCTGCGCCCCTACGGTCAGCCGTCTTGCCCCGAAAGTGAACGGTTGCCGACTTCTTGTGTCGTAGGCATCCCCAAGCACAAAGCCTACTCGTCCGAACAACTTACACCGCTCACGGTAGGTGTAGATCCGAATCGAAGTCGTCTGCGTTTCCGATTTCCCTTCATGGATGAGCGTCCACTCTGTCCCGACGCGGCTCTGGACGTAATCGTACCAGCGTCGTTCGAGCAGCAAGGTCTCCCCGATCTGTTGCCAGCCTCGCTCTTGAAACAGCGGCAGCAAGGTCTCCGCAATGAGTGTTTCCAGGACAAACCGTCCGCCGGGCTTGAGGGCCCGATAGACCGCCCGCAAGAACTGCTCATTCCCGTCGTCCTCAAAGTAGCCAAAGCTCCCCCAGAAACACAAAGCGCCAGCAAAGGTGTCCTGCCACGCAAGTTCACGCATATCGCGATGTTCCCAGTGAATGGACTTGCTGTGCCTGTGCGTAGCGGCGGGCATTGTCAAGGAACGACGCCGTGCCATCTACCCCGGTGACGTGATACCCACGCGCGGCGAAGATGTGCGCGATGCGCCCTTCACCGCACGGTACGTCTAAGATACTCGCTGGAGGTGATAGCCGGAGAAGTTGCTCGACAAACTCTGCATCTGCCTGGGTTTGCTCCGGCGTCCAGAACTGCCGCAAAATGTTGCCCCACAACCCTGAGAAAAATGGCTTCCACCAGTCTGCCTGCGTCTCCATAGGTTCTCCTTAATCATGCAGATGCTCCACCTCGCGTGCAGGTTATGCCGTCTGGCGGGTTGTTTTGTATGCTGGCAACCTATCGTGAAAGTGCAACCATCGTGGATCATGGCTCACCCACGAGTGATACGAGGGAGGAAACGCCTCAGGGTCGTCCAACGTACAGGTCGTGACATCAACTTCTGTAGAGCGGTCAGCATGCATGTACGTGAGCGGCGTGCCACACAAGGAGCAGAACGTACGGACAACAGGAGGTGAGGAACGAAACTCGGTGAGTGTCCCACAAACAAATGAGAATCGAGCGAAGGGAAACGTAAGCCATGCCACCACCGGAGCGCCCGCCGCTTTTCGACAGGTTTGACAGTGGCAAATCATGCTGTTGGTCGGCTGACCGTGCACATGGTAGCGGATCGCTCCGCAGACGCACCCACCTTCAGTCACAACGTCTGTCATAATAACTCCTTATCGGCCATTGTCAGG
>JABFSC010000556.1 GCA_013140885.1 Deltaproteobacteria bacterium
GGCATTGCCGCACAGCTCGCTGACCCCCACCGAGCAGATGCTGTGGGCCATTGATGCCGAACTCCAGGATGAATACGACCTCTGCCAAGGCACGGCGGAGTTCTGGGCACAGGCATCATACGAAGCGTCGGATTGGAGCGCCGTGGCGGACCAGCTCGACGCGCGGTTACGGAAACTCTCACAGGGGAAGGGGGGTGCCGAATTTTTGTCCCCCTATCGACGGGATCGACTGAGTAACCGGCTGATTCGCGCCTTGGAGGATGCCGGACGGCAGGACGAAATCATTCCGCTCTGTGAACGTGAGGCAAGGGAAACTGGCAGTTACATGCGCTTGATCGCGCATCTCAAACACGCGAAGCGTTGGGCCGAGGTGGAGGAGTGGATTCGCAAGGGGATCGCGGCGACGCACCAGCAGTCACCGGGCATCGCCGCGCAGTTACGGAACACCTTGCGGGAGCGCCGAGAGGAACAACAGCAGTGGCCGCAAGTGGCCGCTTTTTATGCCGAGGATTTTTTTGACCGCCCAGGAGCGGCGACCCTACGCGATCTGTTGAAAGCCGCGAAACACGCGGGAGTTGAAGCGGACGTCCGTGCGGGAGCGTTTCATTATCTGGAAACCGGAGTCCGGCCACAGACGCTGAAGCCAGCCAAGAAGACGGGTGCCCTTCCGGCGTGGCCATTACCGGCGTGTGAAGTGCCGGAGATAGGGGAGGGGCGCACGGCAATGGCCGCGCCGATGCGACAGGCGTTGATTGACATCGCCATTGACGAGAAGCAGCCTGACGAAGTGTTGCGGTGGTATGACCAACCGGCGCCGAATAAGACTTCCGCTTGGGGATATGGCTGGCAGGATGATGATCGCATCGCGACGGCGGTGGTGAGCGCGCATCCAGATCGGGCCATCGCGATGTGGAAAAAAATGGTGGACGCCCAGATTCAGCAGGTGCAGGTGCGTGCCTACGAGACGGCGGCCACCTACCTGCGCAAGATTCACAGCGCCTATAAAAAACATGACCGCGAACAGGAATGGAAAGACTACTTGGCCGCGCTACGCCAAGCAAATCTTCGACGGCCGCGGCTGGTGCAGATTCTTGATGGGCTCACCGGAAAGCGGATTGTGGAAATGTGAGAGGTTCCCACCATTATGGTTGAGGCTTTGGACGGCGCTGGCAATAGCGCCACAGCGGAGTGGCGAATATCTTGAGGAAGATATTCTTGGGTGTGGCCGGCGGATCCGGAGGCGGTGGTGGTGCCCACCGAGACAAGATCACCTGGAACACGAGCAACACGACCGCAAGCGCGATGAGCGTCTGGGTCCAGCCGTCGGGATTCCTGGCGAACACGCCACGGTAAGGGCCGACGACCAAATCGGTGGTGACCAGAGTGCGATGTTCCCAACGCCAGAAAATCGCGATGGCGCGTTCCTCATCGGTCTGTGGCACGTGGCCATCAGGGAGTCGGAGTTCTTGCCCGGTCACTTGCGCGTAGCGAGGCGAGTAGACGTGGTCACGCCACACCGGCGGCCACCACAAAGCCACGGCCACAAAAATGAGACGACCAAGCCATGAAAGTCGGCGGGCGTTTACGTGTGTCATACGGATATGAAAGCTATCGACCAGCGCGGCGGATTCTTGAGCAAGAATGAAGGCTTGGAGTTGCGCAACAGGGGGAAGGCAGGTAAGAACACTGCCATCGCATTTTCAGGAATTCACAAAGGGGGATTTTATGTTTTCGTTCAGAACGCTCGTGACGGTGACCAGCGGCATCTTACTCGGGGCAACCCTCTTCTGGACAGTGGGGGTCTTCGCGGAGGGGAAATATCCAGCGGACTACAAGCCGTCCAAACCGGCGGCGACCGGCGAGACCAACGTGCTCACCCGAATCTTCGCCATCTCGACCTACATGACGGACAAGCTCAACGCGGCGGGCGGCAAGGATTCCTCGGTGTGTTACCGCAATTGCCTGACCGTCGGCATGAACGACGCCCTCAAATGCACGGAAAGCATGAGTAGTTATGTGTCGAGCGAAGTCTGTGAAGTCACCGCCGTGCAGAAGATGAGCGTGTGCGATCCGAAGTGCAAATAAGAAGTAGTCAGTAGTCAGTAAAAAAACTTTGGACCTTGGACTTGAGACTTTGGACCTGTTTCATGCAAAGTGCGGCATCACACTCCGCGCGAACCGCTCCATCGCGCGGAGTGTGTCGCGGTGACTGAAGCCGCCAAAGTTGAAATAGAGAATCACCTCTTCAATTCCGGCGGCTTCACACTTCTTGAGCGTGGCGATGCACGTGTCGGGATCCCCCGTGACCACGCTACGTTCACCAAAATCCTCGGCTTTCATCTTCTGCAAACGTTCGACAATATCCGCGAAATAGGCGATATGCGGCGGCGCGGACGCGCGGTCGCCAGGAAACGCGGGCAACACCGAATGCAGATAATGCCGCAGCCGTTCCTTGGTCCGTAGCTCTTCTTCCTTGCTATCCACGACGCCAACGAAGTACGAACATTTCGCGCGGGCATCGGTGTGGCCGTGCGAGGCGGCCAGTTCGCGATATGACTGCACCGCCGCGCCCACGCTGCCAAACATCATCGCCGCGGCGAACGGGGCGAACAAGGTGTGAAACCCTTGCTCAGCGGCCATCTCGACTGTCGGGCGACTAAAACAGGCGACATAAATCGGCGGATGTGGCTTCTGGATGGGACGAGGCAGGCAAGTCACCGGCTCGGAGATCGTGTAGAACCGCCCCTTGTAGGTGAATTCCTCTTGCGTCCAGGCGATGCGCAGCAGATCGAGCCCTTCGGTGAAGCGGTCCCGACTTTCCTCGAACGGCACCTCGAAGGCATCATATTCACGTTTGTCGTAACCCCGCCCGGCGGAAAACACCACGCGGCCATTGCTCAACAGATCAAGCAGGGCGAAATTTTCCGCCACACGTAACGGATGGTCGCACGGCAGCAGCACGGTCGCGGGCGCGAGTTGGATACGCTTGGTGCGAGCCGCGACATACGCCAAGAATGTGGCGGGTGCGGGCAGACAGCCAAAGAGACCAAAATGATGCTCTGGCACCCAGGCTGAGTGATAGCCGAGATCTTCCGCGACCGAACACTCTTCGAGCACATCACGTAAAAATTGATTCGGGTCGCGGCGGGTTGGACCGTAGGCTGGGGGATTATCCGTTAAGGTAAAGTAGCCGAATTTCATGCCTCACCTCGGTTGCGATTTGCCCATGTCCCTTAGCAGAGTCGGTGGAAGGCAGATAGCCTATGGCGAATGGCGTATGGCCTATAGCTTATGGCTCGTTCGCTACGCTCACTCTATGGGACGAACACTCTTGCCATAGGCCATAGGCTATTTGCTATTCGCCAGGCGCCACGCGCTATCCACCAAAGCTGCGACCTCCTGGACATCACGGTGTTGAACTGTCAGCATTTTTCCACGAAGGAGGAAAGAACCATGCGAAGATGGATCATCGTTGGCGTGTTGTGTGTGTCGT
>JABFSC010000187.1 GCA_013140885.1 Deltaproteobacteria bacterium
CCCAGGCGCAGGGGCTTCCTCCTCACGTCATGCAGAGCATCGCCAAAGAGCTGAACCTTTCGGAAACCACCTTTGTGCTTCCGCCGGACGACCCTCACCACGATTGCCGGGTCCGCATCTTCACGCCGGCGGTGGAGTTGCCCATGGCGGGCCACCCGACGATCGGGACGGCGTTTGTTCTCGCCCGCGCACAAGCGACGGAGCAACGCACTCACCCCACGAGCTTGACCCTGGAAGAAGGGGTGGGGCCGATATCGGTGAGCATCACATGGCAAGAGGATTCTCCGGTGTGTGTTGACATGTCTCAACCCTTGCCGGTCTTCGGTCCCCATTTTCTCGACACGGATGTCATGGCGCGGATGTTGTCGGTTGCACCTCGGGCGATCACGGACACGGGATTGCCCATGGAGGTGGTCTCGTGTGGCGTCCCCTTCCTGTTCGTGCCGGTGCGCAGCTTGCACGAGGTCCGCGGCATTCAGTTTCGCCGTGACGTGTGGGACCGTGCCTTACGCGGGTTTGAGGCGCCACACGTGTTTGTCTTCACGCCAGAAACAGAGACCCGCGAAGCGCACGCGCACTGCCGGATGTTTGCTCCCGCGTTGGGCATTAGCGAAGACCCCGCGACGGGTGGGGCCAGCGGACCTTTGGGGTGCTATCTGTTGCGCCACGGACTGATCGGGGTTGACGCCCAAGGGGAAGCACACTGTCTCAGCGAGCAAGGATTCGAGATGGGACGGCGGAGTTTTCTCCGCATACAGCTTACGCGGACCGGAGGCGCGATTACGCGAGTGCAGGTTGGTGGGCAGTGTTATGTCATGGGAGAGGGGCAACTCTTTCTCGATGTTTGAAGAACAACGAGTTGGGAAATCCCTTCCACGCAGGTTCTCGCTCTGGAAGTGCGTGACTTGGCTACCAATGCTCCATCCTCGAATACGTATTCGAGGATGAATGCGGCCAGATTCTTCATGGCTGCTGTCGCCCGTTGTCCCCCTCTAGCGCAAGCGGGGACAGGAACCAGCGCCAAGTCGGACCACAGCGACGGCTCGTTCGCAGTTCCACCTTCGAGACAAATTCACCGTGAGGGAATAGTCCAGATAGTTTATGGCAGGATCTCTCCCGTCGCCAATGCCTGCATGAACGTCTTCAATGGCAGGACCTCAATCGGCCCATCCTTGAGGCGAGTGGCGCCTAGATAGACGGCAAAGCATTGCTGGAGGTGAGTCGCCGCATGCAATTCTTTGAGGGCCGCTCCGAATTCCCGCTTCCACACGGTCGAGAGTTTGATTTCAATACCAATAGCGATTTTCGCGCGAGACCAGATGAAGTCGATTTCCGTGCCGGTCGGGGTGCGCCAATAGGACAATAATCCGCCGCAGTTGCGCATCGTCATCGCCGCGCGCAGTTCATGCAGCACCAGCGTTTCCAGTAAAAAGCCTTGGTCCTGTTTATCGAGCGGATCACGTAACCGCCCGGCCAGTGCATTCACCACCCCCGGATCAAAGAAGTAGAACTTCGCATGTTGGACCTCTTTGACTTTGACGCGCGGCCGCCATGCTGGCAGCCACACGCCGATCAGCGTATCAATTAAGGTGTCAAAGTAGCGCTGCACGGTAGGCCGCGCGACCGCCGCATCACGGGCAATCGCGGCCACATTCACAATCTGGCCATTCATCAAAGCCGCGATATCCAGAAATCGCGTGAACGACCCCAGGTCTTTGACGAGCGCTTCTTGCTGGATTTCTTCTTTCAGGTAGGTGGCGGCGTAGGCTTCGAGGATATCGACGGCGATCTCAGGTTCCGTGCGCACTTTAGGCAAGCAACCGAAGCGCAACAGGTCGTCTATGTCGAAGTCATATTCCAATTCCGCCCCTGTGAGCGGAAAAAAACTCCGCGTCAGCGCCCGCCCGGCGAGCAGATTGACTTCCATGCGCCGGAGCTTCCGCGCACTCGACCCGGTCAAGGCAAAGCGAAAGCGGTTGCCATGCGTGGCAATCAGCGCCTGCACGTCATTGAGGAGGGTGGGATATTTTTGGATTTCATCCACCACGATCCAGTGGTCGCCTAGCAACGCTTCGATTTCCGTGCGGAATTCCTCGGGTCGGCGCATAAGCCGTAATAGTTCCTCCGTGCGTACGAGATCAAACCACTTTGCCGCGGGAAAATGTTGTTGCAGCCATGTGGTTTTACCAGTCCCCCGTGGCCCAAAAAGAAAAAAGGTATGGCTGGGAACCGGCAACAAGCGTGTATACATAGCGAGCAGTTTAACGGTAAATATGCTCGTGGACAATACATATTGACTGACGTGAGAGGAGTCCACTTCAGGCTCATTTGTCCTGGTCAAATCCAAGCGCTATGTCGCTCCCCGCAGCAGGCCCGCTCAATAGCGTGTGCGAAAGGTGGGGGAATCTTCGGGGCGGAGATGGCGATGGTCATAGAGGCGGGTGGTGGAGACATTGGCATGGCCCATCCACTCTTGCACCTTGGCGATGTCCGCCCCGTTCTCCAAGGCATTGGTGGCCGCCGTGGCTCGGAGGGAATGGACACAGAACCCCCGGACACTCTCGGTAATCCCGACTTGCCTACCATACTTCAGCACGACCTCTTGCAGCACTGATTCGGGATGCAGCGGTTTGCGCAGCGTGCCCGTCACATAATTCTTCACGGGGCGAAACAACGCACCTGCGAGATCATTTGTATGCCCCGCCAGCTCCAGATACTCCGTCACTAACCGCTGAGTCTCCGGATGGACCGGCACATAGCGCACCTTACTCCCCTTCCCTTCCACCCGTAGATGCAGCACCCCCATCCGCATCTGCACATCGCCCACCGTCAACTTACACAACTCCTCCCGGCGTAAGGCATGATGGGCCAGCGTCGAGAGAATCGCCCGATCCCGCTTGCCTTTCAGCGTATCCGAGGCGGGTGCGGCCAAGAGCCGTCGCGTCTGTTCATCACTGAGGGCTGGGGTGAGTCCCTCGTGCGCCGTCATTTTCGGGCGTTTGACGCCATCGACGGGATTGAGCAACACGGCATTGTCTTCACAGAGCTTCTTGAACAACGAGGACAGGGCCGCTAGCTTCCGGCGAATGGTGGATTCCCCACAGCCCCTCCCCTCCAGATTCTTGCGCCAGGCAATGACATGCGCGCGACTGACCTGGCGGAGCTGCACCGGCGTGGAGACCGTGGCAAAAGCCATGAACTCTTTGACATCGTGCTCATACGCCTTCTTGGTATTGGCATTATCGAGATTGGCGAACCACTCGACTTCCGGCGGAATGTCAGCCAGATCGTAGAAGTCCGCAAGCGGAAGGGCACCGGGATTTCGCAAGAGAAGAGAATTTGAGTCCATCACCTCACCTCCAGATCCCCAACCATACCCGAGATAAGGTCGTTTATCCAGCGCTTCGACGTCTCCTCCGCGCTCCGCTTTCTTCCGTCACGCTGCCGTGCCAGAATGACAGCCTAGAATAGGAGGGGTGG
>JABFSC010000045.1 GCA_013140885.1 Deltaproteobacteria bacterium
GGGCGACGCAACTGTGTATCTGTTCGGACATGATCTTCATCGCGGACAATGCACGAGTCGGGTTTCCGTCGATTCCCGCCGGTGCTGGCTACGTCAGTTCCATGTGGAATTGGATGGTCGGCCCGCACCGCACCAAATACATGGCGTTTCTGCCGGGAAGTCAGATCAGTGGCAAGGAAGCCGAGGCGATTGGCTTCGCCACGCGGGCATTTCCGGCGGACAAACTCGAGGAAGAAACCTACAATTACGCGCGTCGGGTAGTGAAAGTGCCAGCGGAAAAATTGGCGCTGGAAAAAATCTCAATCAACCGCGCGATGGACTATCGAGGCTTCCGCGCGTCGGTGCTGTCGGGTGCTGAGTATGACGCGATCTTTCATTTCGGCTCAGGCAATGAAGAGATCAAGAAGGTACGGGAAGAGCGTGGGCTCAAAGGGGCGATTGCGTGGTATGAGAAGCAATGACAGTCCGTCCGCGACATGCACGCCGACGGTTTCAAGCGTCAAACCCTAAAGCGAAAAGCATGGCTGCTTTAACCCGTTCAAGAGTTTCTCTGGAAACTGTTCCGACAAAGCGTTTGAGTTCGGACTTTTGCACGGTCACGACGTGATGCAGATTGATGGCTGAAGGTTTTTTGAGACCTATTTCAGGCCCTATGACAACCTCGCTTGGGACACCTCGAATCGTGCCCGTGAGAGGAGCAACAGTCACGGTGTGCAACATGTCGATCATTTCTTGTCGAGTGAGAATGAGCACCGGTCGCTGCTTATCCGGCCGATCGAAGCGGAAATTCCAAATCTCTCCCCGGTTCACGGCCGGCCCCATTTTTGCGCCCGCATAAGGGGGCCGAACTCGTCGGGCTGCACTGGCTGTTTGCGGTATCCTTCGCGATCCTGCTTCACCAGAGTTTTTATCCGTTGTTGCTTCAACCACTGGCGCGCGGCTTCGCAGAGGATATCAGACCGTTTTTGGCGGCGCCCCTGAGCAACAGCGTCGATTTGTTCAAGCAACTGTTCATCCACGGCAATAGAGACCATTTTCATGAGGAAAGGAGTAAGGGACCGCCACAACCGAGTCAAGCCATCCGATATTGGTGCGCGGAGCACCCTCGACAGAGTGTTATCGCAGGCTCCGCAAGTCATGCGCCATCCGAATGGCGGCCTCTCGCCCACTGTAATAGCCCGGAATCGTGCGCACCTCGTGATAGCCCAAGGCCCGGTAAAACGCGCGACCGCCAAAATTATCGGCACGCACTTCCAGATTGATGGTAAAAATCCCACCGGCTCGGGCGGTCTCTTCGAGCCAGGCCAGCAGTTTGCGCCCGATCCCGAACCGTCGATACTGAGGATCGACCGCGAACAGATTCAAGTGCGCGTGTTCCGCATGAAACTCCATGATGGCAAATCCGGCGGCATGTTCCCCTACCCACGCGGTCAGCACGTTGCTCTCCTGGCCGCGGATATGGGTCACGACGCGGGACGCGGTCCACGACCACGGCAATCCCCCTTCCACCAAGTCGCGCGACATCCGCGCGATCCACTGCGCATCACGTAACCGCGCCAATTTGATTTCAACAGCTTGGTCTTGCCACATACGCGTATGGCTTCCGTAAGCCTATTGCTCATTAAGGGAGGTGCTAACTGAAGCTCTGCTCAGCTTCCCTTAGCCTTCCTTCCTAAGATCGATTCCTCGGCGACGGAGCCTAAGGGAAGCACGCAGGCGAGTGACCTGATCCATTATCCCTTGCCGAGAAGGCCAGAGGTCGTACGGCGTTCGTATGATGTTCCGCCATGGCGATCCGGGGAGCAGTAGGGTATTCCACAGGATGGAGATGTTCCTGTTATTCAGTATCAGTCCTTTCGATTTCCCATCGACCATATAGCGGTCGATCAAAGCGTGAAGAATCGGGAGCGTTGGTGGTCCTAGTGGTTGCTGACGGCGAGATAACTCCGCGAGAATCTCAGGGGCAACGTCGATCAGGCGATAGCGCTGGAGATAGGTGAGCAGCAAATACAGCGGCACTGTTACCACCGAACCATGCACCCACTCGAGAATTTTCCCCCACTCAAGCGGACGCTTCCGGGGTCGCAGTAAGTATATGATATCAAGCATGGCGTTCGTCGCGCCGAGGACAGCGGTGAGGTTGTAATCGCGAAACCAATGAGAGGCGATATACACCAACTGCATCTCATCATTCAGGCGCGTGACGTTCCTTCCCTGAAAGGTTGAGGGCTGAAGCTGTGCCGTCAGGTGCTCGCGTTGAAAAAGCTTGTCCTCGCCGAAAGGCGTGAGGGAGGAAAACAGTCCCCAGTGAACTTCGACCCAGATCCCTTTTTGCTGGTGAACGAAGGGGCTTCCGTGATGATGCCTCACGCCATTTCCCACTGGTTGCTGAAATGGTTGAGAATACCCTAACGCCGAGAGGGCTCCTTCCACAGCCGGAAGATCAGTCTCCGCGACGAGAAAATCAATATCCCGCATGACGCGGAGATAAGGGAGGGGATAGTACTGTTCGGCGATAGAAATACCTTTGAGCGGGGTTATTGTTTGGATTCGTCCCTGACACGCATCAATGATTTCCGTCATTGCCTTGAGGTGCTCGGCACTTAGGACTTGCGCGGTGAGATACGCCCCACGGAGGAGAGGCCAAAGGGGTGAGGTAGGAGCCTGCGGATCTTCCTGCGTGACTTGAAACAGTAACGGACCTAACCCTGTTTCCACTGCCCAGTGAATGCGAGAGGCATCAAAAGTAGCTAAGGTGGCGTTCTTTCGCTCTTGAGCAGCCGCCTGGAAGAGAGGGAGAAGTTGTGGGTGGGATCGCCGCATGTGTTTCCTGATTCTGGGGGTATGAACATTCTGGTCAAACAGAGAGTGGCAATTCCTCGTGAAATGTGAGGTGAATCATTTTTGACCTTTTGTGCAAGCGGTTGGCAATCTTCGTTCGCAGCTAAAAATTATCATGTTCCTCCCAATTCCCGAAACCTCTTGCCTCTCTCCTTCTTATAGCGGTTTTCAAGTGGGTGCGATTTTATCGCCGCAATGTTCAAACCAGGCCCGAATGTCGTGGACGGTGACCGTGGCAAAAGCCTCGACCAAGGCGTCCAGTAAGGTCTCCGGCGTGCGGGGCTTGAGCGCGCGCAGCCGCGCTTTGACCTGGGACCAGCACAGCTCAATGGGATTGAGGTCCGGGGAGTAGGGGGGCAGAAACACGCCGCCCGCCCCCCGCGCCTCAATCAGCTCCTCAATCTCGTCATGCTTATGAATCGGACAGTTATCGAGGAAGACCACTTCTCCGCGTTTCAGTGTTGGGGCGAGCAGCTCTTCGACAAAGAAGACCATCGTGTCCCCGGCCATCGCGCCCGGCACGCTCAAGCCGGTACGGATGCCCGTGATATCCAGCGCCCCAATGGTCGACACATTGCCGCCCCGGTCCCCCGGCACGGCCTCCACCACCCGCTCACCGGGGGCCGCCCGCCCCT
>JABFSC010000689.1 GCA_013140885.1 Deltaproteobacteria bacterium
ATTTCTTCTTGTTTTCGGCAATTTGATCGGCGGTCGGGTGCGCGATTTTCTTGTGTGGCGACACCTTGAAATCGCTGTTGTCTTTCATCGCGTAGTTGAGCGGCGTGTCGTCGTTGAAGACGCTCGGCACGGACACTTCCTCGAAGATGGCTTGCCACGGGCATTCCGGCTCGCATGCGCCGCAGTCAATACATTCGTCGGGATGGATATACAGTTGATTCGGGAAGCTCGCCTTGTCGCTCCCGGTATATTCGTAGATGCAATCGACCGGACAAACCGCGACACATCCCGTATCTACACAATCTCGGCATAACCGCGTGATGATATACGTCATCGTTATCTCCTTAGCCCTGGTTCTTGTAATGTCTGGTGAAAAGAGGTCCCGCTTGGGGGCGATTTTTCGCCCCTGTTGGTATCGTATCGTCTGACCGAGGTCAATTGGCTCTTGCTTTATCGATCTGACTTTTCGGCATGAAATCGCCAATAGTCGGTGGCTAACCGCAGCGCACGCGCGGCGCGTTGATGCGTGGCGAAGGTCGCGAGCCCACGCGCGTGAAATTGCTCGCGCACCTGGAGCAGGGCCGCTTCCCGATCAAATGGTTGCAGCACGACCAGGAACGGCTTAGTCGAACGCGCGGCGAAGTTGGTCAGCGTATCGAGCAATCCTTCGAGGGTTTTCGGGTGCGATTGCCATTGCCCAGCCACCAACCCCGCGCCAGAATCCATCACGATCGCATCGATATTGGGATCCCGCTCAAGCAGTGACAGCAACCGTTCCAGGTTGTCGCTTGTCTGGCCCATGCCAATCGTATGGCCGGAATCGAGTGGGTTACGAAAGCTCCCGCCGATCACCGTGAAAAACGAGGAGAGTTCTTGGTACGATGCCTCACTCAGCAGCGGCACCGCGAGGCCCGCGGATTCAAACGCATCGGTAATCACGACCGACGGCCCGCCGCTCATGGCGATCAAGCCGACGCCCGTCTTCGTGGTGGGTTTCACGAATTGCAGGAGCTTCATGGTATCGAGCAGTTCGTCGAACGTCTCAGCGGGAATCGCGCCCGCTTGGTGCACCATTGAGGTCCACACCGTGGCCGGAACCGCGAGTGAGCCTGTATGGGAAGAAATGGCGCGCTTCCCCGCTTCGGTCATGCCACCTTTCCAAATCACCACGGGTTTCTTCGGAGTCACCTCGCGCAGGAGCGAGAAAAACCGCCGCCCTTCGCGCACGCCCTCAAGGTACATGCCGATGCTCTGGGTTTCCGCGTCCGCCGCGAGATAGTCGAGATAGTCACTAGCATCGAGCACGGCGGCATTGCCAAAGCTCACGGCTTTGCTGATTTTGATCCCGTGGTGGGGCGCGGCCAAACTAAACGTGATGCTATGCGTGCCGCTTTGCGCGATAAACCCGACCGTTCCGGCCTCACCGGCGGGGAGTTCAGCATAATTCCGCAGCCCGATACGCGGATGATAGAGCCCCATGCAATTGGGACCAATCAGCGCCATATTGGCGGCGCGCGCGGTGTCGACCATCGCCTGTTCAAGCCGTTTGCCTTCGTCATCGCCAATCTCGGAAAATCCCGAGGTGAAGAACATCACCCCAGCGACCTTTTTGGCGGCGCAGTCGGCCACGATGCGGGGAGCAATCTGGCGCGGCACGGCGGTCATCACGTAATCAATCTCATCGGGAATAGCGGCGAGGCTCGGATAATTGGGCACGCCCAGGGCCGCGATTCCAGGCAGTTCGCGTTCATCAATTTGCACGGAATAGACTTTTCCCTGGAACGTACTCTGGCTGCGGAGCCACAGATAATTCATCGCGCGTTTGTCGCCAATCACGGCAACCGCTCTGGGATTGAACGCGCGGTCCAGAGCCGCTCGCGTGGTCGCGGACAGGGGGCGAGAGCCCGTCGGTGGTGTTGTTTGATGAAGAATGATGCGCGCATCAACAGCCAGGCAGCCAGTGGGATAGGCAAAGACCGGATTGAGGTCGAGTTCCTTGATGTCTGGCTGCGCCTCAATGAGCGCTGAGACCTGCAACAGCAACCGCTCCAAGGCCGCCAGGTCCACCGCTGGCTGCCCGCGATAGCCGGAGAGGAGTGCGAATCCCTTGATCTCACGAATCATGGCCCGCGCGTCACGAGGAGTGAGTGGAGCCAGGCGGAAGGTCACATCTTTCAAGATTTCAACGAAAACTCCACCAAGACCGAACATGACCACTGGACCAAACAGCGGATCGTGCGTGACGCCAACGATCACTTCGAGTCCAGCGGTGGCCATTGGTTGAACCGAGACGCCATCAATCGTGGCCGTGGGATGCGATTGTCGAGCGAAGGTCATCATCGTGTCAAACGCCTGCGCGACGGTCTCTGGGGCCCGCAGATTGAGGGCGACCCCGCCGACATCACTTTTGTGGATGATGTCGGGTGAGCATATTTTCAGGACCACCGGGAACCCGAGTGCTTGCGCGTGAGTGAGGGCTTCCTCGCGGGAGCGGGCGAGGCGAGTCTCGCTCACCGAAATGCCAGTGGCCCCGAGTGCGGCTTTGGCCTCGACCTCGGTGAGTAACTGACGGTTACGGGTGCGAGCCTGTTGAATGATCGACGTGACGTTCGCTGACGACATGGCTTTCCCTCCGGGCTATGTGTAGTGCGAGCGCACTGGTTTTAGCCGAGCGGTTAGCGATAGGCAAACTGAATGGGCGACGGGGCGAACGAGAGACAAGGCGAAAGGATGACAACAGGAATCGACAACTCAGATCGGCGTCTTTGATCGCCCACTCTCTCCGTCGCTCGATCTACCGTTCAGTTTCCCCGGATCTGCCGTCGGAGCACTGCCAGCTCGTCGCGTAAGGCTTGCAACGGACCGGCGAGCGCGGTCGCGACCGCGTCCTGGATGAATTTTTCGATGTATTTCCCCTGCATATCGACTTCGATATTGACGGGGTCACCCGGCTTTCTGCGGTGGAGCGTGGTGACGTGGTGGGTGTGGGGAATGATCGCGCAGGTGAAATGGGTCGGGGTGCAGTGAAAAACAGTCAGGCTAATGCCATCGACGGCCACCGAGCCTTTTTCAACGAGATAGCGGCTAAGGTCGGCTGGAATGGCGAACGTGTAAAGGAACGAGTCTCCTTCGGGAACGATGGTGTCCACCTGACCAACACCGTCCACATGGCCAGACACGACATGGCCGGAGAGTCGGTCGCTCATGCGCAAGGAGCGTTCGACGTTCACCGCATCGCCGACGGTAAGATTGCCAAGATTGGTCCGACGCAACGATTCCGCCGAGACATCGAAGCTCAGCGTGGTCACGCCAATCTCGGTGACCGTGAGGCAGGTACCGTTAATACAAATGCTCTCGCCAAGGCTAATTTCGGCGAGAGGAAGCGTGGAGGTCAGGGTAAGCCGTGCCCCGACCTCCGTCTTCGCGACGGCGGTCAGGGTTCCCGTGGTTTCGATAATGCCGCTGAACATAGGGGT
>JABFSC010000412.1 GCA_013140885.1 Deltaproteobacteria bacterium
ATAGAAGGCCGCGCTTTTTCTCACCACTCCCGGAACAAAAATCGCGCCAGTCCCCATCGGCCATTCCTCCGTCTTTTTCCCCATTTTCATCAGCCCACCCTCGCCCTCTCCCAGCCGGGAGAGGGAACTGTCGGAACTCTCTCACTTATTGTCATTGGCTTACGGGGCTGCGTGGAGAATCCGCAATCCGCATTCCGCAATCGAGGGGGGACCTTGGGCTTGAGTGTTGGCGATCCGCCTCTTGTCGATCAAAACCGTTGCCGCTAGAGTGCTGGCCTTATGTGCAATTGGGGCGATGCGTTCTGGCCGTTGTGCGAGTCCCGCCCTTTCCGTCCTACGTCCACACACGCGGCGCCGTCGCACCCGCCGTAACACTGTAACTAAGGAGAGACCGAGGATGAAGCGATCATGGAGCGGGCACACCAGACTGGTGATGCTCCTACTACTGTTGAACACGTTCGGATGCGGGGCACCAGCGGGCACGAGTCTGAGCGGCGAGGAGTTACAGAAAAAATATCCCGACGAAAAATATGTCCAGTTGCAAGGCGTGTCGTTGCACTACGAACAAGAAGGGCTCGGCAGGCCGGTGATCTTACTCCATGGATTCCTCACGCATTCGGCCATCTGGCGCAACATTGTTCCGACGTTCACTTATGGGTATACGCTCTACAGCCTCGACTTGATGGGGTCTGGACTCTCGGAGAAACCACACAATCAGACCTACAGCATCGATACCCATGTCGCGCAGTTAGGGCAATTGATCGAGGATTTTCACCTAGACAACGCGATTCTCGTCGGGCACGGAGTCGGAGGCGCCATAGCCATGGTCTATGCCATGCGCAACCCTGGAAAGGTGAAGAAGCTGATCGTCATGAACGCGCCGTTGTCGCCTGGCTATTCGGCGACCGGACTCTGGCTCCTCAAAACCCCGCTTATCGGCGGCATGCTCACGAATGACTGGTTCATCCAACGCACGCTGCGTGGGGGGTTCTTCAAACCCGAATCGTTTCCGGAATCGGTGCTCGACATGTACATGCAACCGTACCGCGAAGACCCAGGCGCGCGGGTGGCGCTCTTGAAGCAAATCAAGGAGCTGAACCTTGATCCGGTCGTGGAAAAAGAGGTCACTCCCAATCTCGCGAAGTTCGAAGTGCCAACCTTGATCCTCTGGGGTGCGAATGATCCATACGTGGCGCTGGATGTGGGCAAGAGCCTCGACACGGTGATTCCCAACGATGAGTTCCCGGTGATCCTCAATACGGGTCACTATGAACTGGAAGAACGGCCAGAAGAAACGCGCGCGGTGATCAAGGAATTCTTGGATACCCACTAAATGTGATACATCGGCGTCGGCAGACTCCGGCGGTTGTGCGCCGCCCGTTTGCCTATCGCACTCAGGTTCACGCGGTCCATCACCGTCGAGACTTCATAATGGACTTCACTCATCACGGCCCGTAACCAGCAGTTCTCCGGTGTCGGACATTCCGGACACGTCACCGGGCTGGATTCATTCATACACGGCAGTGGCATCACCGGACCATCGACGGCGCGGAGGATCGCGCCCAGCGTTACGTCACGCGCGGGTCGTTGGAGCGCATACCCGCCAGCCTTCCCGCGACTACTCTGCAAAATGCCGGCGTTCTTGAGCGCCAACAGCACTTGTTCCAAGAATTTTTTCGGAATTTTTTCCTGATCGGCCAACTCCTGGATCGACATCTGGGCCGGCGCACCAGGTGCCGCGAGCCGAGAGAGCGCGCGCAAGGCATACTCGGATTTTTTTGACAGTTTCATCGCTTACCCTACGAGTCCATCGAGAAATTCGGATTGCGGACTCTGACTCCGGTCCTCGGTCCTCGGTCTTCGGTCCTTTCTGACTTTTGACTTTTCTTCGAGTCCGACATTCTCGGAAAACCACTGAAGCTGTTCTCGCAGCCGCACCACTTCGCCAATGACGATGACGACTGGCGGAGCAAGTTGCACGGCTTCCGCTTTAGTCACAATGTCAGTCAACGTGCCAATAAGAGTGAATTGCTCCGCCGTCGTGCCTTGACGAATCAACGCGACGGGCGTCTCTGGTGACCGACCGGCATTCATCAGATGCCGCACGATTTGGGGGAGGCTTTTCACGCCCATTAAGACCACCAGCGTATCAACCGCAGTGGCCAGCTCACCCCACGGCAACGCGGATTCCTCCTTGTCCGCCTCTTCGTGTCCAGTGATGACCGCGAACGAAGAGGCGATTTTCCGGTGCGTCAGCGGAATGCCCGCATAGGCGGGAACAGCGACCGCCGAGCTGACGCCGGGAACAATCTCAAAGGGAATACCCGCTTCAACCAAGGTCTGCGCTTCCTCGCCGCCGCGGCCAAAGACAAATGGGTCCCCACCCTTCAGACGTACCACCAGCGCTCCGTCTTGCGCCGAGGTTACGAGCAAGCGATTGATACGCTCTTGTGACATGCAATGTCGTCCCGATTCCTTGCCCACATAGATACGCACGGCATCGTCCGGGGCTTCCGCCACCAAGTCGGGATGGACGAGGCGATCATAAATCAACACCTCGGCTTGTCGGAGGAGATTGAGCCCACGCACGGTGATGAGTCCCGGATCACCCGGTCCCGCGCCCACTAAATACACTTTTCCACGCTGAAGCATGCCTATTGCTCCTCTAATCCTAAGACCATTCGTAATCGGACCACCGCCGCGTCTCGTTGTCCCGCGCGCACGTATTGGCGAAAGGTCGGCTCCTTGAGCGCACTCGTCCACTGGTCCCCGGTAAACACTCGGCTGTGACTCCGTGCTTCTCGCCGCACCGCCGCCGCGATTTCCATCAGCAATGTGTAGTCTTCACCGACCATGGCTTGCAGTTCCTCGCGCATCACGCGCGCGAGGGCGGGGCTCGACCCACCAGTGGACACCGCGATGGCCAAATCACCGCGACGGATCACCGCCGGAAGAAAAAAATCACACCGCGCGGGATCGTCCGCGCTATTGACGAGCACGCCAGTGGCGCGGCCCTCGGCGAATATCAGCGTATCCACATGCGCATCGCCGGTCGCCGTAAACGCGAGAAAAAACCCACTGAGATCCCCAGACTGATAGCGTCGCGCCCGATACCCCACGACACCGCTTTCAGCCTGTCGTTGCAAACTCCGTGTGAGGTCCGGACTAATGATCGTGACCGTCGCCCCGGCTTCGACAAGTCCCGCCACTTTCCGTTCAGCGACCACGCCGCCACCAATGACTACACATGGTCGTTGCGTCAGATCGAAAAATACTGGGTAGGCTTTCATATCAGTAGGGTATCTATTGTGGTGGTCGCACTTGACACACGAACACCATCTGGGTATTAACACCCTAATCCGATTATGTCTATAGGTTTTATAGATATTAAGAAAGGGCGTTATGGCAAACGTTGAAGCAATCAAAGTTCAGAGTCAGTTCCTGCGCGGCACGCTCACCGACGATATCCACCAGGCCACCACCAGTGGCGTGACCGCCGCCAACGCCACCCTCATCAAATTCCACGGCCTGTACCAACAAGAAGATCGCGACGCACGCCAAACCCGGAAGCAGGTCGGCACCACCAAGGTCCAACAATTCATGGTGCGTTCCAAGGTGCCAGGCGGGCATCTCACCCCTGCTCAATACCTCGCCCATGATTCCGTCGCCACCGACGTCGCCAACGGCACCCTCCGGATCACCACGCGACAAGATTTTCAGTTTCACGGCGTCCTCAAGGGCGGACTCAAACACACGATCGCCACGCTCAATCAGAGTCTGGTGACCACGCTCGGCGCGTGCGGCGATGTGGTCCGCAATGTCGTCCTCTGCCCCTGCGGCGTGAGCGACCAACTGCGTGAGGAACTCTTCCCGCATGTCCGTCAGCTCTCCACGCATCTCGCCCCACGCACGAATTCGTATAGCGAAGTCTGGCTCGACGGCGAGAAAGTCGCCTCGCTCGAACCCAAGGAAGAAGAACCGCTGTACGGGCGCACCTATCTGCCACGCAAATTCAAGATTGGCGTCGCGGTGCCGTGGGACAATTGCATTGATGTCATGGCCCAAGACCTGGGCTTCGTCGCCACGACCGAGGGTGACCACCTACAAGGGTTTACCGTCTATGTGGGTGGTGGCTTGGGCATGACCCACAATAAACCAGCGACCTACCCCGCATTGGGACAAGCCCTCGCCTGGATTCCCCCCGAACTCACCGTGCCGGTCGCGGAAGCCGTGGTCAAAGTCTTCCGTGATTGGGGAGACCGTGAGAATCGCAAACATGCGCGGATCAAATACTTAGTGGTCGAGCGCGGCATCGCCTGGGTCAAGGCCGAAGTGGAAAAGCATCTGGGCTTCACCCTGGAAGCGCCACGGGCCGTGCCGATTCGCCAAGCCCACGCGCATCTCGGCTGGGTCGCGCAACGCGATGGCCGCTGGTCACTCGGTGTGCATGTCGAAAGTGGTCGCATCGCCGACACGGACACCCAACAGAGTAAAACCGCCTTTCGCGCGATTGTCGAGCGGTTTCAGCCCGACACACTCCTGACCTGCGATCAGAATATCGTCTTCTCGAATCTTCCCGCGGCGGCACGGAGTGAAATTGACGCGCTCCTCAAGCAGCATGGCGTTACCCCGGCGGAAAACATCTCGCCGGTGCGCCAGCGTGCCCTCGCCTGCCCAGCGTTACCAACCTGTGGCCTCGCGCTCTCCGAAGCCGAACGCATCTTCCCCGCCTTCTTGAACGAGTTGGAACAGGAACTGGAAGCGCTCGGACTAGAAACCGAAGCGCCGGTGGTGCGCATCACTGGTTGTCCCAATGGCTGCGCGCGGCCTTACACCGCTGAGATCGGCCTCGTGGGCCGCTCTGGTGACCACTATGTGCTGTACTTGGGTGGGAGCCACGTCGGAACACGCCTCGGCACCGCGGTGGCCGACCTCGTGACGCTCAAGCAGATCGTGCCAACCTTGCGCCCAGTCCTGCGCGCGTTTCGCGCGCAGCGGTTGCCAGGCGAACAGTTTGGTGACTTTTGTCACCGCCTCGGAGCCGACGCCGTGCGTCAGCTCATCGCGCAGGCGACCACACTGGACTCTGGCGCGTCGGTCTCCACCCGCGCGGTGTCCCATGCGCAAGAAGCATCCGCTTTGACATAACGCCACGCTTCATCCGGACACAGCCAGCTCGAAAGAAAGGACATCCAGGTCATGCGAGATTCGATCCGTTTGAGCCAGCAGGAAATCAACCGACTCACCGAGCGCTACGATGGGCAGTCTCCGCAAGAAGTCTTGACATGGGCGCTGGAGCGGTTCGGCTCGCAGCTTGCGATCTGCACCAGTTTCCAAGCTGACGGCATGGCGATTCTCGATATGGCCTGGCGTATCGATCCCAAGGTGCGAGTTTTCACTATTGACACTGGACGCATGCCACAAGAAACCTATGCGCTGTTGGACCAGGTGCGGGACCACTATGGCATCGACATTGAAGTGTATTTCCCCGACGCAACCCAGATCGAAAGTGTCGTCCGGCGCCACGGTATCAACCTCTTCTATCGGTCCGTCGAGTCGCGCCTCCTCTGTTGCCAAACGCGGAAAGTGCTGCCGCTGAATCGCGTGCTCGGCACTCTTGATGCCTGGGTCACGGGACTCCGACGTGACCAGTCCACGACGCGCGCGGAAATTCACGCCGTCGAACTCGACACCGACCACGGCGGACTCGTGAAGGTCAATCCACTCGCGGAGTGGGACGAACAGCAGGTGTGGAACTACATTCGCGCCCATAACGTGCCGTATCATCCATTTTACGATCAAGGGTACACCAGCATCGGCTGCGCCCCCTGCACCCGACCGACCACCACAGGAGAGGAGGCACGCGCGGGGCGGTGGTGGTGGGAAACCAATGCCCCCAAGGAATGCGGCATGCACTGCTCCATTGAGAGTGGTCGCTTCGAGCGTGAGCTGCTCAAAACCCCCGCTCTTGTAGCGGAATAAATACTGCCATCTGGAGAGTACCCCACACATGGACGCCTTCTTCTCAGACCCCGCCGTTGTTACGCTTATTTCGATCACACTGATCGCGGCCACGGTGAACGGTGCGTTAGGGTACGGATTTTCCTCCCTGACGGTTCCCGTCGCTCTCCTCTTTTACGCGAATCGCGTCCTCAATCCCGCGCTCGTCCTCCTTGAGGTCATCCTCAACAGCTACGTGCTCCTCACGAATCGCGAGAGTGTGCCGCGCGTGTGGCGGCGCGTATTCCCGCTGCTCGTGGGGCTGCTGCCTGGCGTCATCATTGGCAGTTATGTCCTGACTTCCGTCCATCCCGGATGGGTCAAATTCTTGACGTATGTCATCATCCTCCCGCTTATTCTCATCCAGGCCGCTGGCGTGCGGAAATACATCCGCGCGGAAAAAATCGTCAGCGTGCCCTTTGGGCTTGGCGTCGGGGTGCTCTACTCCATCACCACCATCTCCGGCCCTCCCCTCGCGTTGCTCTTCAACAACCAGGGCTATGTGAAACAGGATTTTCGCGCGGGACTCGCGCTCATCCGCATGGCGGAATCGGCTTTCACCGCCGTCGCCTATTATTTCCTGGGTCTCTATACCATGGAAACGCCGCAGCTCATGGGACTCATCCTCCCGAGCGTATTGATTGGCATTCCCCTGGGTGGATTCTTGATCCGTCGTATCGCCACGGAAACCTTCCGCCGCGTGTGCATGAGTTTCGATGCCTGGATCGTGGGGTTCGGCCTGTCACGCACCTTGATTGAGCTAGGCGTGGCCGCGAGTCCCGCGGCGTATGGCGTGTTGGCCGCGACACTCATCATTGACGGGATTCTCCTGGCTCGCTTCTTTCTTTTCTCGAACGGTCATCAACCTGAGCCCACCCCCTCGCCCACTTCTCTGCCCGGCTATTCCGCCTAAAAATACAACGTGCACCGCACCACGAGTGTGGTACACTGGCTCCTCAACGCTACACGGTTGAGGAGCCAGTATGGCACGCCTATTCAAAGACATCACCGAAACGGTTGGTCACACCCCGCTCGTGCGCCTGAATCGCGTGACGCACGGGCTGCACGCCGAGATTTACGCCAAGCTCGAATTTTTCAATCCGCTGAGCAGCGTCAAAGATCGGATCGGCCTCAATATGATCACCGCCGCCGAACGGGCGGGGAAAATCACCGCCAAGACCGTGCTCATTGAGCCGACTAGCGGTAACACGGGGATCGCCCTCGCGTTTATC
Organism: Deltaproteobacteria bacterium; assembly: GCA_013140885.1. Taxonomy (GTDB): domain Bacteria; phylum Desulfobacterota; class Binatia; order Bin18; family Bin18; genus JABFSC01. The sequence continues at coordinate 7,233 of JABFSC010000412.1, forward strand.
GCGGCGGCGCGCGGCTATCGACTGATTCTCACCATGCCGGAGTCCATGAGTCTTGAGCGCCGCAATCTGCTCCGACTCTTGGGTGCCGAGTTAGTGCTCACTCCGGCGGCGGAGGGCATGCACGGAGCGATTCGCAAAGCCAAGGAACTCGCCAAAAAACATCCAAAAGCGTTCATCCCCCAGCAATTCGAGAATCCCGCCAATCCAGAAATTCATCGGCAAACGACGGCTCAGGAAATCTGGGACGATACGGATGGGGCGGTGGATATGTTGGTGAGTGGGGTCGGCACGGGCGGCACCATTACTGGGGTCGGTGAAGTCCTGAAACGCAAGAAACCCAGTTTTCGGGCGATTGCCGTGGAACCAGCGGATTCACCAGTGCTCGCTGGCGGCAAGCCTGGACCGCACGGCATTCAAGGCATTGGTGCGGGCTTCGTCCCGCCGATCCTCAACACCAAGATCATCGACGAGATTATTCATGTGACGGACGAGGATGCCCTCAAGACGGCTCGTCTCGTGGCGCGGCAAGAAGGGATTCCCGTCGGCATTAGCAGCGGGGCCACGATATGGGCCGCGCTGCGGGTGGCCGCGCGGCCAGAGAGCAAGGGCACGATGATTGTCGTCATCGTCGCCAGTTCGGCGGAGCGGTATCTGAGTACCGCGTTGGTCGAGGGGTTGTCATAGCCCCCTCATTCTTTCAGCTCCACCAGGAGATCCCGTGCTTCCTTGAGGTCCACGCTCTCGAATCCCTCGGTAAACCAGCCATACACCGCGGCAAGTATCCTGTGAGCGTCAGCCCGTTTGCCTTGCTCTTGCCAGAGACGACTCAAACTCATCGTGGCCCGAAGCTCGAACAGTTTCGCGTTCTGGGCACGAGCAATATCGATGGCCTTGAGGAAATACCCTTCAGCCTCGCCTTGGGCATCAAGAGGCGGAGAGAGAATATCGGTTTGGACTTTGGACTTTGGACTTTGGACTTTGGACTTTGGACTTTCCTGTTGCAGAATCAGCTCCCCCCTGAGACGATACAGTTCGGCTTCATAAAATCGACCACGGTCACGGGCGATTCTCGCTTCCGCCTCATCCAAGGTGCGAAGCCCTTCAGCAATACGGCCAAGACGGGCCAGCGCGGCGGCAAGGATGACCGACCAAGCGGGCACGCCGAGGTCAGCGCCACTCGCCTGAAGGTCCGCCAACCCCTGACGCATCTGCGCGATCCCTTCTTCGATCTCTCCTCGCTCAACCAGAGCGCCGCCACGGTGCAATACGCCCTGCGCTTGGTACTGCATCAATCCATATTCCCGCGAGAGCGCGATCAATTCCTCCGCCCACTGCTGGGCCGCGGCGCTGTCACGGCGTAAGATATGACATCCAGCGCCCGCGGTGAGCGCCAACGCGATTCCATACGGAGGTCCAGCCTCGCGCGCCAACGCGAGAGCTTCCTCACTGTTTTGCACCGCTTGATCCAGATATCCTAATCCGCAACGAGTGAGCGCCAAGAATCCTAGACAGCCTACTTTCGGGTCCGCCAAATACCGAGGATGTTGTTGCGCCTCGTAGAGCACTAATGCCTCTTCCAAACGCGCGAGCGCCGCGACGAAGTCGCTCCGACACAGCACCGTCGCTCCTAACATGTACTGGGCCCAGAGAAGAAAGACCGGCTCATCGCGTTGCCGCGCGAACAGGAGCATTTGCTCGCCCAGGTCATACGCTTGGCGCAATTCCCCGCGAAACAAGTGGATCATGCATAAGCCCGTCAAGACCCAGAAAGATTGCGTGGTTTCCCCCAGTCGCCGCGAGAGTTCGCCGATTTGCGTGTAGATGCGTTCCAATTCCGCGGACGACTCGCCCTTGAGCGCCATCAGTGGGCCAATCACGGTGATGTGGAGGGAGAGTTCCTGCCGCGTCCGCGCGGGCGTCTCGGGCCAGTGGTTGAGCAGCCCAAGTCCCTTGGTGAAATGCGCGATCGCCTCTGGAAACGCCGAGCGGCGGATCGCGTTTTCCGCGGCTTGCTGCAAATAGGTGACCGCCCGCGTATGATCGCGCCCTTGCTCGAAGTGCATCGCCAATTCCGCCGCCTGCTCTCCGGCCCGCTCGCCATAGCCCGTTTCGGCCCGCGCGCCAATCCGCTGATGGAAGCGGGCGCGGCGCGCGCCAGTCACTCTCTGATACAAGGCATGCCGATACAACGCATGGGTGAAGGCGTACTGCGCCGCCACCGTGCCATCCGGCCATTCGCCTACTCCGCCAGGCCGTAAAAACTGATTGTGCCGCGCGAGATCCTCGCACCATTCCTCGACCTGCACGACATCCACCTCCAAGCCCGCCGCGACCGCCGCCGTCGAGAACTCGACGCCCACCACGCTCGCGGCCTCCAACACCCGCTGTTCATCGTGACTCAGGCGGTCGATGCGTTTACTCAACATCTGCCGCACGCTTTCCGGCACGCCGACCTCCACCTCGGCCAACGCGCGCGTCAGTTGCCAGCGGCCCTCACGTTCGACAATCACTCCCTGTGTCACCAGATCATCGAGCACGTTCACCATGAACAGCGGATTGCCATCGGTCCGCTGATGAATCAGCCCGGCGAGCCCCGTGGGGAACGTGTGCGTGGGAAACCGGGCATCAAGATGCACCGCGACGGCCGCTGCGGTCAGCAAGGGTAAGGGCAGTTCTTTTCCCTGCCGATGGAGTTGCAGTTCGTGCATCACATCGCGCAGGCGATGATCCCCTTGCGAGATATCCGCGAACCGATAGGTGCCGATGAGCAAGATCCGCCCGCGTTCACGTCGGCGCGCGAGAAACGTCAGCAAATCCAAGGTGGCGGAGTCGCTCCATTGCAGGTCTTCCAGCACAATGACCAGCGGACGTTCGTGACTCAAGGCTTCAACCGCCTCGGCCATCTCGCGCAACATGCGTTCCGAGGTCGTCCGTTGTGGCGACTGCGGTTGCGGCTGATCCGCGGAAGGGACACTGTCGAGCAACCAAGGAATCTGCGCGAGCCACGTGGGAGCATAGCGTCCAAGCAACTCTCGCACCCCATCCCCACTGGCGGCGCGGCACAGTCGCCCGATCGCATCCAGGACTGGCATATAGGCTTCACCCGCCCCGTAGTATTCAAGGCACTGGCCACGGGCAATCCACACTTTCTGCCGCTCCACCGTTTTCAGAAATGCCTCAACCACCGCCGTCTTGCCGATCCCCGCCTCGCCCGTCACGAACACGACCTGCCGTTCACCACGTCGCGCCGTTTCCAGGCCCCGGCGGAGTTGCGCCAATTCATCCTCACGTCCAACGAGAGTCGCCGCCGTCAAGGATGGGAGGAGGGAGAATTTCGCGGGCGCTCGCAGCGCGCGCTCGGGTTTCACCCCATTCATCTGATGTGGGGTACTGATCTTCCCAATGAAGCGATACCCACGCCGTGGCACGGTCTCAATGAAGGTGGGGGCTTCGGCTTGATCGCCGAGGGCTTGCCGCAATTCCCGCACGCACACAATGGGAACGACATCACTCACCGATGTATCAGGCCACACGGCGTCCAGGAGTTCGTCTTTCGTCACGAGCCGACCCGCGCGCTCAAGCAGGTGACGTAGGACAGCAAAAGTCTTCGGCCTCAACGCGATGGGTTCGGACCGACACCACAAGCGTTCACTTTCGAGGTCGAGGCGAAACGGACGAAAGGTAATCGACTGCTCTCGCTGCACTTTCTCCTCCTATCGCTTGAATGAATGTTGAATCTCAATTTGAAGAAAAATTGAGGCGAACTTGTATC
>JABFSC010000630.1 GCA_013140885.1 Deltaproteobacteria bacterium
GCGTGAACGGCGCGGACCTGTTCTACAACGGCTTCAAGTTGTCCGAGTTTGGCGATCCGTATGGACTGAAGAAGTTGGGGATTGAAAATGTCGGCGTGATCTTCACTCGTGGGGTGTTGCTGGACATTGCCGCCTATAAAGGAGTCGCCCGCATCGAGGTGCCGTACATCGTGACGGTCGCGGACATTGAAGGCACGCTGGCGAAGCAGAAGATTGATATTCAGGAAGGCGACGTGGTGTTGTTCCACACGGGGCATGGCAATTTGTGGATGAAAGACAACGAAAAATATAAGGCCGGGACACCCGGCCCTGGGGTCACCGCCATCAAGTGGCTGATCGAGAAGAAAATCGTCATGGTCGGCTCAGACACGGCCGCCACGGAAGCCATGCCCGGAGAGAATAAAGACCGCATGGCGGAAGCGCATCAGCAGTTAATCACCCGCAATGGTATCTACAATCACGAAAATCTGGATTTGAGTGCCTTGGCCAAGGACAAGGTCTACGAGTTCGTCTACGTCTTCGCGCCGCTCCCGCTCAAGGGAGCGACGGGATCGCCAGGGAATCCATTCGCGATTCGGTAAAGGAACGACTGGGCAACGAACGAATGGGACGTTGCCTGGTATTCCGGCAAGCTCCGGTCCAATCCCAACGGGATTACGAAACCGAGCCCAGGGGTGCGAAGGATGAGGCTCTTTCAAAAAGTCCAAGGAAACAAGGAAGTACGAAACGATGAGGGTACACCGATATCAATGGGCACGTATGGTGAAGCGAGGAAGTGTGGTGATCGTGTGCGTATGGGCTTTGTGCGGAAGCCTCCCTGGTGACCAGGAGCGCATGTCTCTGTTACGGACCGTGCACGCACAACCAACCGTGACGGGGGAATTGACCGTGTTCGCGGCGGCATCCCTTACCGAGGCGTTTGCGGAAGTCGGCAAGCGACTCGAACTGTCGCATCCGGGTCTGAAGGTGACGTATAACTTCGCCGGTTCTCCAGTCTTGCGCACGCAACTCGAACAAGGCGCATCCGCGGACCTCTTTGCGTCCGCGGATACGGTCCAGATGGAACAAGCGAAAAAGAGTAACGTCGTGCACGGGGACTCGCCCATTTTCGTGAAGAATAGACTCATCGCGATTGTGCCGAAGAACAACCCCGCCAAAATTGCTACTTTCTGTGATCTCGGCAAGCCAGGCGTCAAGCTCGATCTGGCCAACGCGAAAGTGCCGGTTGGGAAGTACAGTCGCCAAAGCCTCGCCAAGGCAAGTGCGGAATGTGGGGCCGATTTCGAACAACGGGCCGTGAAAAACATCGTGTCCGAGGAAGAGAATGTCAAACAAGTCGTGACCAAGGTCCAGCTTGGCGAGGCGGATGCCGGTATCGTCTATATGTCCGATGTCACCCCCAAAGTGAGGAAAGACGTGGACACGATTCCCATTGCCGATGCCTACAACCAATTGGCGACATACCCGATCGCCGTGACGACCAGAGTGAAGAATCGCGCGGCCGCGGACGCGTTCATCGCGGTCGTGCTCTCCGCCGAAGGGCAGGGCATCCTGAAAGCCTACAGTTTCATCCCCGTGGCGGAGTAGCCCCGAAATCGCGGGGGAAAAAGAAAAAACATTCGCGCGGGAGAGGACACACTCCGTTATCGCTGTCCACCCAAAGATGACTCAGAAACGACAAGAGGCGGAACGACCTCGCGGCTTGACAATCGACGGCTCTCGGCTACATCATCCGGCTAACGCCACAATTTTCGGGGAACACAGTCACACGGAGGTACACGATGTCATACGATCTACTCATTAAGAACGGCACCATCGTCGATGGCACCGGCGCGGCGCAATATCGCGCGGATGTCGCTGTCACTAATGGTCAAATTGCCGAGATCGGCAAAATCACCGACGGGGCGCGGCAGACCGTCGATGCGTCCGACCTCATTGTCGCACCGGGGTTTATCGATCCTCATACCCACTACGACGCGCAAATTTGTTGGGACCCCTTGATGACCTCGTCATCCTGGCATGGTGTCACTAGCCTGGTGATGGGGAACTGCGGAGTTGGCATCGCGCCGTGTAAACCCAACGTGCGCGAAGTGGCCGCGTGGGATTTGGTCAACGTCGAAGCGATCCCCTTCGATGTGCTGACCAAAGGCATCAAATGGGAGTGGGAGACCTTCCCGCAATATATGGATGCCGCCGCCAAGCGTGGCAGTGGCATTAACCTAGGATTCATGGCCCCGCTGACGCCGTTCCGTCACTATGTGATGGGCGAGGAGTCGATGGACCGCGCCGCCACCCCCACCGAGACCGCCGCGATCAAGGCGCTGATTAAGGAAGCGGTCGCCGCCGGCGCTTTCGGATTCACCACGAGTTTCATCGCGCAACATATCGGCTACAAAGGCCGCCCGCTCGCCTGTCGCCAGGCGGGTCCCGAGGAATTTCGCGCGTACAGCAACGCCCTCAAGGAACTCGGCAAAGGCTGCATCGAGCTGGCGCTGACGAATGACATTTCCATCGTCGATGAGCGGGAATACGCGATGCTGGATTTGTTGCTCACCGAGAGTGGCCGACCGGTCACCTGGCTCGCGCTGCTCAATCGTGATGACAAACCCGATGCCTGCAAGAGTACGCTCCGATCAACCGCGGAGCTGTGTAAGAAAGGGGCGCTGCCGCAAGTCAGTTGCCGCCCACTGATTATTCAGATTGACCTGCGCGTGCCGTTTATCTTCTCCAACCTACCGTGTTGGAAACCCGCCTTTCAACGGCCCGTGGAAGAGCAGAAACAGTTCTATCGTGACGCGAGCTTCCGCGCCGCGTTCCGCAAGGAGATGGAGACGCCGAAGGTGTTCGGTGGCCGCTGGGACCGGGCGGTGGTGCACGAAGTGACGAATCCCGCCATGAAGTCTCTGCTCGGCAAGACGGTCGCGCAGATTGCCAAGGAACGCGGCAAGGATGGACTCGATACCTTCTTGGACTTGGCCATCGAGGACAATCTGGAGCTGCAATACACCTACGAACTGTTCAACGCCACCGAAGAGCGGATTCCTGATTTGATTACCGATCCGCGCGTGATGGTCGGTCTATCCGACGGCGGCGCGCATGTGGATATGTTGTGTGATGCAGGCTACTGCACCTATCTCCTCGGCACGTGGGTGCGCGAGAAGAACGTGCTCACCGTCGAACAAGCAGTCAAACGGTTGACCACCGAGCCAGCGGCATTCTATGGCATCTCACACCGGGGCGCCATTCAGAAAGGCATGGCGGCGGATTTCGCTATTTTCGACATGACCACCGTGGGCTCACAGAAACGGGGCGAGATGCGCAACGACTTGCCTGGCGGTGGACGACGGCTCGTCATGCCATCCCGTGGCGTGGAGTATACGGTCGTCAACGGCGCGGTGTTGTACGAACATGGCAAACATACGGGCGCGATGCCGGGGCAGGTGTTGCGGTCGGGAGTGGCGTGAGACGACCGG
>JABFSC010000699.1 GCA_013140885.1 Deltaproteobacteria bacterium
GGCCCCGGTTATATCATTCGACGGCGTTGTTGTTACCGGACGGGCGCGTGCTGTCGGCTGGTGGTGGACGGTTCGGGGGGATGCCGCAGATTGACCAACTGAATGCTGAGATTTACTCCCCGCCCTATTTATTCCGAGGGGCCAGACCGGTGATCGGATCGGCGCCGGCAACGGGACAGTATGGTGCTAGTGTGTTTGTGGGGACGCCGAATGCAACGAGCATCGCGCGAGTGACGCTGCTCGCGCCGGGGTCGGTTACGCATGGGCTCAACATGCAGCAGCGTTTTTTGGAATTAACTTTTCAACAAGCGAGTGGGGGACTGACCGTACAACTTCCGGCGAATGCAAATCTGGCTCCGCCGGGGGACTATCTATTATTCCTGATTGATAGGAACGGAGTGCCCTCGGTTGCGTCGTTTGTTGCCCTCCGAACCGCCCCCAATCCGGTTCCGACAACGACGAGTTTGTCGCCCACGTCTGCTACGGCAAGAGGTGCGGGTTTTACATTGACGGTCAATGGCACGAACTTCGTCAATGGGTCGGTGGTACGGTGGAACGGGGTGAATCGGACGACGACCTTTGTGTCGGCTACGCGACTGACCGCGAGCATTGCGGCGGCGGACATTGCCGCAGCGGGGACGGTGCAAGTGACGGTGTTCAATCCGACGCCAGGAGGGGGGACTGCCAACGCGCAGACTTTTACGATCAACGCGGGGACTAATCCGGTTCCGACGACGACGGGTCTGTCCCCTACTTCCGCTGCGGCAGGCGGTGCGGGCTTTAGACTGACCGCCAACGGGACGAACTTCATTAACGGGTCAGTGGTTCGGTGGAACGGAGTGAATCGCACGACGACCTTTGTGTCGGCGACGCAGCTCACGGCCGCGATTCTCGCTAGCGATATTATCTCTGTCGGGACAGCGCAGGTGACAGTCTTTACTCCAACGCCCGGGGGAGGCACGTCGAACGCGCAAACATTCACTATCGCTAACATTACGAGTGGTCTGATCGCAGCCTATAGCTTTAACGCCGGCACTGGAACCGTGACGGCTGACGCCTCCGGGAACGGTCATGTTGGGACGATTACTGGGGCAACGTGGACCACTGCTGGTCGGTTTGGCAATGCGCTTTCCTTCAATGGAACAAGTAGCATGGTGACGGTCAATGATACCAACTTGCTGGACCTTACCACCAGGCTGACACTGGAAGCGTGGGTTTATCCAACGATAGCGCCAACCAACTGGCGCACAATAATCGCCAAGGAGCGGACAGGTGGAACGACGTATTTTCTCCATGCCGGAAGTTCGAGCAGCAACCGCCCCGCTCAGGGCGTCTACGTCGGTGGGGTAGAGCAAAGTCTTTTTGGCGGGAGTCAGTTGATTGTGAATACTTGGGTGCACGTGGCGGCAACTTATGACGGCGTAACTCAGCGGCTCTACGTCAATGGGACGCAGGTCGCCAGCCGTGCGCAAACGGGAGCGATCGCGACGTCAGCTAACCCATTGCGGATTGGGGGAAATAGGGTGTGGGGAGAATTTTTCCAGGGCCGTATTGATGAAGTACGGATTTATAATCGTGCGTTAAATCCAGCGGAAATTCAGACGACTATGAACACCCCTTTAACGCCCTAAGAGTCACACCACCGGGAGAACAGTGATCTCTGGTTATGCGTTCTATCGTTTGTGGAATATCGCTAAAGTCGTCATGCCTTGTGTGGGGAATCTTGTTGGCGGTCCACATCGGAGGGATGCGGAGTCTTTCCTTCTCCGCGAGAGCGGAAGAGAGCAATCCGAGACAGGAAAGACAGCTTGGCCTGGCAATTGGTGACAAAATTCCTCAATTTCAGGCTCCCGATCAAAAAGGTGAGTTGCGAGACTTCGCCTCGATTCGCGGGCCGAAAGGGGCGGTCATCTATTTCTACCGTTCCGCGAACTGGTGAATTTATTGTCAACTCCAACTGGTACAGTTGGAAGAATCCAAAGAAGCGTTGCGAAAAAACGGCCTTGGGGTCTGCGCCATCAGCTACGATAGCCCTGAGGTGCTCCGGAAGATTGCTCAAGAAAAAAACTTGACCATTCCTCTTCTCTCCGATCAGGGGTCGCGCATCATTCGCGCGTTTCACACAATGGACACGAGTGTCGCGCCGGATAATCCAGCCTACGGTGTTCCACTGCATGGGTCGTATGTGGTCAATGCCGACGGAATTGTTGAGATGAAGCTCTTCGAGAAGAACGCCGGACACTCTAGTGGAATCGTGCTAACGAGACTCTTCGGGTCACCGCTGAACACGCACGAAAAATTGGTGAAGCTGAATTATATGACACTTCGGTATTATGCCAGCGCGAATGCCATTACCGCTGACGACCCTCTTCATTTGACTATTGAAGTCTCGTTAAATGACAATGTTCACATGTATGCGCCACAGGGGGGAGGGGAAGTTTCTTCCCTAACGTGGGATATGGACATGCAGGAGGGGGTTTCTTCACAACCGGTTGAATATCCGCCGCCTCATGGAACGACCTTGCCGTGGGTACAGGAAGAGATTCCCATCTACCAAGGAACATTTCGCATCACGCGAAAAGTGACAATCCCTCTAGATATTCGTAAATTCGCGAACCTGCTCAATACAGATGGGGATCTGGCAATCACCGGAACCCTGCGGTATCAAGCGTGCGATGACCAGACATGTTACCTTCCTCAGACCGTTCCGTTGGCATGGAAGGTCAAGATCAATTCTCTTCCTATCCTTCAATAACCATTGAAATGCGAACAGCATTGTAGGAGTTGGCTATGATACCGATAGCAGTCGTTGGCGTCGGCGGTTGGGGGAAAAACCTCGCCCGCAATTATCACCAAATTCCGGGAGCCTCTCTCCGATATATTTGCGATCTCGATCAGAAAAAACTCGAACAGATGGGGCTGCAACTTCCTGGGACAAAGACGACGAGGCGGTTCGAGGATCTCCTGGAAGATCCTGCATTGCGGGCAGTGGTGATCGCGACAACGGCGGTGTCACACTATGCGCTTTGCAAAGCCGCGCTCTTGGCTGGCAAGGATGTCTATGTTGAGAAGCCGTTCGTGATGAACGTCGCGCAAGCCGAGGAACTCATCGCCATCGCGCGACGGGACGCCCGCATACTCATGGTGGGCCATCTGCTTGAGTACCACCCGGCCATTATCCGGTTGAAAGAGATGATCGAGGCGCGAGAGCTTGGAGACATCTACTACATCTATAATCAACGGGTGAATCTGGGAACGATTCGCGGCGATGAAAACGCCCTGTGGAACTTCGCTCCGCACGATATCTCGATCATTCTCTATTTGTTGGGCAAGGAGCCCACCGACGTGGCGGCACGGGGACAATCGTATGTGCAAAAAGGTATCGAAGATGTGGTCTTTCTCACGTTGAACTTCAACGGACAGTCGATGGCCCATGTCCACGTGAGTTGGCTCGATCCACATAAAATTCGGCGCGTGACGATCGTCGGAAGTAAAAAAATGGCCGTTTTTGACGATGGAGAGAGTACGGAGAAATTGAAGATTTATGATAAGAGCGCGAGCCAGGGGAGCGAATATGATACCTTCGCTCAGTACGTCACGATTCGGTTTGGCGATATCACTATTCCATACCTCAAAATGGACGAGCCGTTGCGGATTGAATGTCTGCATTTCTTGGAGTGCGTGCGCGAACGCAAACAACCGCTCAGTGATGGATATGATGGCTTGCGGGTGGTGAAAGTCCTGGATGCCGCGCAGCGTTCGCTACAGAAGAATGGAACCCCTGTCGCCATTGATTCCCTCGGTTGACGATGATGTCGTGCTGACCCAATCCTCAGTAGGAGCATAAAGACTGGAGTGCAAATATGAAGGACAAAGTACAAGCGTTGATTGTTCAGGCCCTCCGTGAAGTGACTGAGCAGAACGCCATTGTCGTTCCCGGTGAGGTCGGAGCGGAGACCTCGCTGTTTGGACGGAACGGTCTGCTGGATTCCCTCGGCCTGGTGTCGTTGGTGATCGCGGTTGAGCAACTGATCGAAGACGAGTTTGGCGTCAGCGTCAGTTTGGCGAACGAGAAGGCCATGTCACAAAAACAGAGTCCTTATCGGACGGTAGGGACATTGGCGCAGTATGCCAGCGAAAACATGCCAACCGCGGGATGACGTGAATATGGACGCGCCAGTCACGCTGATTACCGGAACGCGCAAGGGGATAGGCAAGGGGCTAGCCGAGCACTATGTCCGCCGTGGACATCATGTGATCGGGTGCAGCCGTGGGGAGATCGATTGGAGCCTTGAGGGGTATGTCCATTACACGGCGGATGTCGCCGATGAAGTGGCGGTTAAAAGCCTGATGGCGGATATTCGTAAACGCCATGGGCGCTTGGATCACTTAATCAATAACGCCGGCATTGCTTCGATGAATCACAGCCTGCTCACTCCCCTGAGTTCGGTCCAGGCGGTACTCAACACCAATGTGATCGGGACTTTTTTGTTTTCGCGAGAGGCGGCAAAATTGATGAAACGGCGGCAGTATGGACGCATCGTGAACATGACCACGATCGCCGTCCCATTAAAACTCGCCGGAGAGGCCGCGTATGTGGCCTCGAAAGCGGCCGTCCTCTCCTTAACTGAAGTGCTCGCGAAAGAATTCGCCGAGTTTGGCATCACGGTGAATTCTCTTGGACCAGTACCGACCGATACCGATCTGATTCGCGCGCTCCCAAAGGAAAAAATCGACCGCCTGCTCGCCCAGCAGGCGATTCCGCGCCTTGGCACGATCGCGGATATCAGTAATGTGACGGATTTCTTTTTTCAGAAAGAAAGTGGCTTCATTACCGGACAACATCTCTTTCTGGGAGGCGTATAATGCCCATTGATTTTCTTCTGGAGCGTTTTGCCGCGAACCACGACAAAGACGCGATTATCTGGCGAGATCAGACGTACTCTTACGAGTGGATGCGACAAGCCGTCGAGCAGTGGCGAACCCGCCTGCGAGAATACCGAGTCCCTGTTGGCGCGGCCGTCAGTCTCGAAGCGGATTTCTCGCCGCAAGCGGTCGCGTTGCTTCTGGCGCTCATTGAGCGCCAATGTATCATCGTTCCCTTGACGGCTTCCGTGGAAGCGAAAAAGCCCGAGTTTCGCGATATCGCCCAAGTCGAAGTCCGTTTGACGATTGACGAAACCGATACCACACAGTGCCTGCTGACTGACGTGCGTGCGGACCATGCCTTGCTGCGGCATCTCAAAGATGCGCGGCGACCAGGGTTGGTGCTCTTCTCTTCTGGCTCCACAGGGAAGAGTAAAGCGGCCGTCCATGATTTTGTTCCCCTTCTCGAAAAATTCCATCTGCCTCGTCCCGCCTTGCGGACAATGACATTCCTGTTGTTTGACCACATTGGCGGGGTCAATACGTTATTGCACACGCTGTCGAACGGAGGCGCCGCGATCACCGTGCAACAACGCTCCCCCGATGCCGTCTGCCGAGCCATAGACCGGTACCAGGTGCAGCTTCTTCCTACCTCTCCGACATTTATTAACCTGCTGCTCCTGAGTGAAGCGTATACACGATACAACCTATCGAGTTTGGAACTGGTGACCTACGGGACCGAAGTGATGCCGGAGAGCACGTTGCGGCGCTTCCATGAACTGTTTCCCCAAATGCGCTTGTTGCAAACCTACGGTCTTTCCGAAGTCGGCATTTTGCGCTCCAAATCGAAGTCCTCCGACTCGTTATGGGTCAAGCTCGGAGGCGAAGGATTTAGTACACGGGTGGTCGATGGGATGCTGGAAATCAAGGCGCAATCAGCCATGCTGGGGTATTTGAATGCCGCGAGTCCATTTACCGCCGATGGCTGGTTTTTGACGGGTGACGCGGTGGAGGTTGATGGGGAGTATTTGCGTATCCTGGGACGCAAGTCGGAACTCATCAATATCGGTGGAGAGAAGGTCTATCCCGCTGAGGTGGAGAGTGTTCTCCAGCAGATGAGCGGCGTGGAAGATGTGGCCGTTACCGGGGAGAGCAATCCTATTACTGGCCAGATCGTCAAGGCACGAGTCAGGCTCAGCACGTCGGAGACGGTGGCCGAGTTTCGCAAACGGATGCATGTGTTTTGCCAAGATAAATTGCCAAGAGTCAAAATTCCACAAAAAGTGACGATCGCGACCGAAGAACTCCACGGTGGACGCTTCAAGAAGATGCGGAGCGAAGTTGCTCAATGAGACACGGAGAGCGTATTCGTCATGGGCAAGAGATTGATGTCGAATACGAGCAATTCGCTCAGTCGCCCACGTTTCGCTTCGCTTTTACGGTTGCCGGCGTGCTCACGTGGCCGCTCATTGTGCCGCTGGCGCTCATCGCGCGAGCCTCGGATTTCGTTTTTCGGACGATAGGCGAAGTGCTCGCGGTCATGCCGTATCTCCTTGGCGTGATTCTACGCTACGAGTTCTATCGCTGGACGCTACGCCGTTGTGGGGAGAACGTCATCATCGGACACGGGACGATTTTTCTCTATCGAGATGTCGAGATTGGGAACCATGTCTTAATCGGAATGTACAACGTCATTCATCACTGCGATTTCGGGTCCTATGTGCTGACCGCCGAAGGATGCCGCTTTCTCAGTGGCGCGCGTTACCATAATTTTGAGCGGACAGATATGCCGATGGCGCTCCAGGGGGGGAAACTCCGCCGCATCCAAATTGGGGATGATTGCTGGATAGGGACCAATGCCGTGGTGATGGATGATGTCGGCGTTGGCAGTATTGTGGGAGCGGGGGCCATTGTCACTGCTCCGGTGGAACCGTACACCATCGTCGTCGGTAATCCAGCGCGTCCGGTGCGGAAACGGACGCGCTCGGATACGGGACAAGCGACACCGCTGGCGGGGTAAGCAATTACTATGGCCTCTCCCTCCTACCAACTGAAGCCCTTTGACGCCCAGCATACGCCTCCAGTGCGCGAGCTCGCTGAGTTACATGCCGCCCTATTACCGGGCAGTCCAATTGCACGGCTTGGTGAACAATTCATGCAACGCGTCTACTATCAGCGTTTGCCGCGCACCGGGTTGATTTTCGGAGCCGTGGCTTATGTCGATCACCACCCCGCGGGGTTTATCGTGGCAACGCGGAATCCCGCGGGATTCATGCGTGAGGCACTGCGGCAATGGTGGCCACTTGTCGCTTGGGTAGTGGGGACCTCCATTCTGCGTTCCCCGAAGTTACTTGGTACGGTGTGGGAGGTCTTACGGGTTATGGCCGCCAAACAGCAGCATCAACGAACGGAAGCCCAAGGAGAACTGCTCTCGCTTGGGGTTCTCGAAGCGTATCGGTCGCCACGGTTCGTCCGAGAATCTGGTTTGCGCATCTCGGCGGATCTAGTCGAAGGAGCGGTTGCCCAGCTCCGAGAACGTGGTGCTCAGACAATACGGGCAACCGTCAGTGCCGACAACACGCCGACGAAATTCTTCTATAGCGGGTTAGGGTGGACTCTGGACCAAGCGGATACAGCGACGGGATGGAGATCGCCCACGGTCGACTTTATCTTGCGAACGTAATGCCCAATGCCGTAGCCCGAACCTCATGCTCTCAGTCCGAGGACTACACGAACGACATGGATTCAGATCTGCAAATTACTCTCTGCGGTCCGGCCGAAGCGGCTCTCTGGGACGAATATGTTGAACGCTGCCCAACGACCACGGTGTGTCATCACTTTTTGTGGCAGCACGTCATCAAGGCAGCCTACGGACATGAACCGGTCTACCTGCTCGCGCGGGAAGGGAATACCGTCCGAGGGATATGCCCACTCTTCATCGTGCGCAGCCGTTTGTTCGGCAAATCGCTAACCTCCATGCCGTTTCTCGACTATGGCGGCGTATGCGCTGACAACGACACAATTGCTCAGCATCTGATCGACGAAGCCCTTCGTCAGATGACGGTGCATGGTCTGGACTTCGTTGAGATACGCCAATACGGGCCACTGCCGAATCTTGGGACGTCGCGATCCGACAAATTTGGGATGGTGCTTGATCTTTCGCCAGGAACGGAAGCCGTATGGAAGTCGCTTCCCGCCAAGGTGCGGAATCAAGTACGGAAAGCTGAAAAATCAGGGCTTACGGTTACGATCGGGGGAGGGGAGCTTCTTGATGATTTTTACCCCGTCTTTGCCGTCAATATGCGTGATCTTGGCTCCCCAGTGCACGATAAGGATTTTTTCGCTCAAATTTTCACGGCTTTTGGACCACAGGTCCGGCTGATTATGGTATGGGATGGGAAGCGCTCCGTTGGCGGATTGATTTGTTTTTCCTTCAAGGAGACGGTGACGGTGCCTTGGGCTTCGTGCCTGCGAGAGTATTTCCCGAAATGTCCGAATAACATTTTGTATTGGGAAGCTTTGCGGTACACCTGTAATATGGGAGGGCGGAAGTTTGATTTCGGACGTTCCTCTCTCGATTCCGGGACCTACAATTTCAAGCAACAGTGGGGCGCACTGCCAATCCCAATCTCCTGGCAACTGATCGGCCATAAGGCGCAACCAAACCTCGCGTTTTCCGCTGGCACCAATAGCAAACTCCTTTTGGCGCTTGAAGCATGGAAACGCTTGCCGGTTGCCGTGGCCACCCTCATTGGCCCTCGGATTCGTAAGTACCTCACAAATTAGGACGCCCGATTTTCTTTTTTCGTACGCGACATTGAATGGCAGCCTCTCCATGATGTACTCCCCAAAACATCCGCCTGTTCTCACCGTGCAGGTCGACGTCGATACCCAAAGAAATTTATTCTCCTTCTACGGATTCGAAGAAGGCCCAGGCTACGAAGATAACGTGACGTACCAACATGCGCTTCCCCGGTTCGCGAGACTCTTCGCCGAGGTCGGTATTCAAGCCACCTTTTTTGTGATCGGCGAGGACCTTGCGCACGAGCGTAATCGGCGGGTCATTCGCGATCTCCACCGCGACGGGCATGAAATCGCGAACCATACCCAGACGCATCCTTATCAATTCTGTAACCTTTCGCTCCAAGACCAACGAGAGGAGATTCGCCAAGCTGGGCAGACGATCGCTGAAGCGATACAAGTCGCTCCCGTGGGTTTTCGGGCACCAGGGTATGATGTGACTTCACCAACGTTAACGGTCCTCACGGAATTAGGATACCAATACGATTCTTCGGTCATGCCGTCGATTCTCAACCCCGTGCTTAAGCTGACCCAGTCGTTTATGAATCAAAAAGGGGTTCGTTCAGGCTATGGAGATTGGCGCGCAAGTTTTGCTCCCACTCAGCCATATCACCCGGACAGTCGAGCGGTATGGCGGGCTATGCCATCCGGTCCGCTCTGGGAAATTCCCGTGGCGTCCGTACCCTATTGCCGTCTGCCTTTCTACGCGAATTTCAACCTCTTTAGCGGCACCACGCTCTTCCGTCTCTCCGCGGGTCTCGCTAGTGGAAGAGACTGTAACTATGTGTTCCACGCCATCGAATTGCTGGGACCAGAAGAAATCGACCCGCGACTTCATCGCCACCCCAATGCACGGCTTTCTCTTGAGGACAAATTCACGCGCTGTCGAACCTTTTTACGCACACTAATTGATGGCCGCCGTCCGCTGCTTTCCCGTGAATTTGCTCGTGAACTCAGCGCCGGAGAAGTTGCCGTTCCTACCCCGGAGTCTGGTCCCTTGGCGACTCGCTTGTGGTGAACAATGGATAATTATCGAGACGAGAGTTTTTCGCTTCGCCAGACACCACTCGCGACTCGATCCGATGCGGCCCGTATTCCGGTTGCCCAGAAGGCGATAGGGCACGTATTTCTTATTGCTTGTTTACTACTAGGAACCGGAGCGCAGCTTGTGCTGAAGTTCGCGGCTCTTCAAGTTCACGCAGAGTCCGCTACCTGGATTTCTTATGCGTGGATGGTTAGTGGACTTGGCCTCTATAGTCTCGCTACTGGGTGTTGGGTCATGTGTCTTGCTTACCTTGATCTCAGTTATGCTTATCCGTTCACAGGTCTTACGTATGCGCTTGTGTTGTTATCGGCGTGGTGGCTCTTTGGCGAGAATCTTTCAGTATGGCGAGTCGCTGGGATCAGCCTCATCATCATTGGGGTTGCTTTGATTCCTTCCGGGACGCGAGATCGACCATGACTCTAGTGGTCTTTCTACTGCTGCTCAGCGTTGTGATGAACACCGTTGCTCAGGTGAGCCTCAAACGTGGGCTCGTCGCACTGGCCCATCCGACCACGTCAAAAAGCGATATTCTCTCTGTGATTGCTCGTGCGCTGACCAACAGAGATATAATGGTGTGGCTAGCAATGTTCCTTCCCGCGACGGTTCTGTGGATTAAAGTGTTATCCCTCACCGATTTGAGCTTCGCCTATCCTTTCCAAAGTCTCAGCTTAGTCCTTATCTCGCTCAGTTCGGTCGTTGTGCTTGGTGAACGGATGACGAAGAAACAATGGGGCGGGCTAGCCTTCATTCTTCTTGGTATTATTCTCATTTCACGGAGCTGAGGGAGCTTACCGGAAACAAAATCGCGGAAACTCAGACATTGCAGCGGTACTGCAACGCAAATCAAACGCAAATCAAACGCAAATCAACTTTCCAGGAACGGGTAGAATCCTGTAGGGTGTTATTCAAGTGGCACTAGGGCCAGAAAAGGATTTTGGTACATTCTCTATCTGAATTTTTTAGAGATGAGGTGAGAAACGTCGTAAGGAGAAAAGTATGGATTCCGAGACATGCGATAATAAGATGAAACGCAGCGGTCAAATGAGCAAGCTTACTTTTATTAAACTGGTCGTCATTGTCGCCTTGACTTCTTTAGGAGTTTCGGCTTTTGCGCAAACCCAGCGACCGGACCGTGATGTCGAGCGTCGCCGCTTCTATCAAAACGAACATAATCGACGGGTTTCCGCCAACCGCAACATCAGACAGGGCTGGACAAAAAGTCAGGTGACTGCGGCGCTCGGCCAACCTGAACGTCAATTGACCGTCAGTGAGA
>JABFSC010000250.1 GCA_013140885.1 Deltaproteobacteria bacterium
CCCAGGCGACTCTCTCTGTCACTATAGAAGGCCGCGCTTTTTCTCACCACTCCCGGAACAAAAATCGCGCCAGTCCCCATCGGCCATTCCTCCGTCTTTTTCCCCATTTTCATCAGCCCAGCTTCCGCCTCTCCCTGGGGTAGACGCGCAAATGATCCGAGAGACCCGTGAGAAGCTGAAGGTCTCGCGGGGCGTGTTCGCTCGTCAGTTACGAGTCAATGAGCGCACGCTGGAGAAATGGGAACAAGGTCGGGCAAAACCGAACAAGCAAGCTGCGGCTTTGATTCTGTTGACCCGGAAGTTTCCTGATACGCTCAAACGCCTGGCGCAGTTGGCCGCGTAGGCGACCAGCATCTTTCTCGTGATGAGGGAAAAGCGCTTGCCCCCCTCACCCCTAGCCTTCTTCCAGCCGGGAGAGGGCACTTTCGGAGCCCCTTCCAACCGCGACAAGAATTGCTATATAACTCATCGACTCGCCTGCTTGCGCCCCCGTAGCTCAGGAGGATAGAGCACAGGATTCCTAATCCTGGGGTCGTGCGTTCGAATCGCGCCGGGGGCATTTTTCGAGGTTGCGGCTTGTTCCCGATACCGATAAATTCCACAAATGCCTAGTTTTTGATTCCCGCGAGAGAGACACATGGCTGAAATAAAGACACTAGAGCGCCCCCCACTCTCAGCATGGCAGGTGGAAAGTCTGAGGATGACTGTCTTTCCCAGTCCTGCTGCTCAAATTGAGGCTGAACCCCACTGGTGGACGAGTCTCGTTGGGGGACCTTCAGAAACACAAGTGACACAGCGGAAACAGGGAATACGACGCGAAGAGGGGTCTTTTGCGAACGGAAGGTTATTCCTCGCTATTCAGCCGTCTCGGGTTGATTGGCTTTATCGTGCAGCAGACGATGCGGAGTCCGATAGAGTAGGACCTGTAATGATCGGCTCTCTTCCCGAATCACTGAATACCTTCTCCCAGCTTATGACCCGTTGGTTAGAATCTGGGGAGTGCCCCGTCACCCACCGTTTAGCCTTCGGAGCAATGCTATGGCAGCCTGTTGATGATGAAAAAACTGGATACCGACAGCTTGCGGCGTATCTTCCCGGTCTACAACTCTCCCTTGAAGGAGCAACCGATTTTCTCTATCGAATCAATCGTGCAAGAAACTCCCGTTCGGAGATTGCAGGGCTTAAGATCAATCGTCTTTCCAAATGGTCCGTGTCTGCTTGGACGATAGCCGAACTTCCGTTGGTCCCAGAGACGAGATTGCGGGTTCGTCAAAAAGGAACGGGGTGTCAACTGGAATTGGATATTAACACCCATCCAGATTTTTCAGGGGACTTACCACAAGATCAGTTAGGCCAAATCTTTCGCGAGCTAGTGACCCTCGGACAGGAAATCGCTAAAGAGGGAGATATTCCATGACGCTCACCATGGTTCCTTCTTCAACAGCAGGCACGGACTTGGCAATTCACAGCTTTTCCACGTCACAAGGAAGACAGCCGCGGCAACGAGTATGGGACTCTGCTCACTACCTCATACTCAGGGGAGACTCGGAAGAGGATTTAACGGTTGTTCGGACGAGCATCGCGAGTGAAGCCAACACCACTGCCCAGAGTGAACGGCTGGAAGAAATCGACATATTCTCCCAAGAAAGAATAGGAAACATCACCGCCCAAGAGGAACCAGTAGGAGGAATTCTCAAGGTACTTTTCCGGGAAGTAGGAAGTATGACTTTCAAGGACGGGATGGAAAGCGACTTCTCCAGGGAGCTAATACGTCTGGTAAGGCAGTACGGAAAGACGGCAATGGAAGTAATCACTTCCTTGATTGTCAACGACAACGTGAACGCGGAAGTAGCAGCGGAAACGTTACGTTGGCTCGGTCGTGTGGATCATCCGACATCCCATTATGATCGCTTGTGGTTACTGGAAAGAAGCCTGTTTAGCACTTCAGTGTTAGTGCGAGACGGGGCAGCGCTGGGGCTAGCGTCTCTCGATGATCCACACGCAATTCCCTATCTGCGGCAGGCAATTGATCGCGAAAAATATGCCTCTCTTCGTGAAGATTTGGAACAAGTACACTGTCAACTAGAGGGCACCCGTAGTGCCGCTTCTCCTGCGGAGTATCCGTAGAGGGAGATGGCACGAGATCATGGGGACTTCTCCGACGGACGAGCAGATTCGGAACGGTCCCCTTCAAGACTTTGTGCCAGCGCACTCAACCCTCTCGGTTTGGTATATTGAGGACGACAGGTCAAACTTGGAACAGGTTGTCACTGCTCTCGCCTCTGCCCGAGACTTCTTTTCGAACTTCGATTATGCGCTCGTTGACAACGCGCTGCTGACAACGCTCGACCTTAAGATCGAACAAACGGTCGGTCACACCCCTGACCAAGAGGCAAATGCCTGTTGGCATCGTGATCTTGTTGAGCTTTCAGAACCCAAACTGATGGCACTCATCAGAGCTATAGCGGAAAAAGGGGAGATCGCTCGAATTCCAGAGAAAAAAATGACCCAGCTCATACAAAGAGCCGTAAACGTTGGCCGTCTTGACCGAACGAAGCTCAAGAAAGGGCTTGCTGCGAAATTAAAAGTGTAGTTACACCGTTCTTCCGACGTTTCGTATTTGAAAGGTCAGTACAGCCAGACACCTCACCGTCCGTAGCACTACAACGTCAGCACCGACTTTGCCGCTGGGCGCTCACGATACCGAGCATCCCACTGCAAGAGATGCAAAAACGTCGGGTCAAGCTCAACCTTTCCGAATCGTGCGAACTGGAGTGCCGCGGCAAGCGTGCAATCCGCAATAGTGGGACGATCCCCTGCAACAAAGAGCCGCCCATCAGCGAGTTGCGTCTCTAACAGCCGCAATCCCTCCGGCAGTATCTTGCGAAAATGGGCAGCGACCTCTGGATTCGGAGGCAACCCGATCGGAGAGTTGGTTGCATGAATAATGCGGCCAATGGGCAGCAACACACCGAGTTCGGCAATCCGCTCAAGCTCACGAACTCGGGCGCGCTCCAATGGAGACCGGCCAATCATCGGTGGGTATGGATAACATTCTTCCAGGTATTCGATGATGGTCAGCGACTCGGTGAGACAGGTCCCATCGCTCAGCTCCAACACCGGGAGTCTACCCAGCGGATTGCGAGCCAAGTGTTCCGGTTTTCTCTGCTCTCCCTTGGGAAGATTGATCGACACTTGGGGAATGTCGATCACGGCTCCACCCGCGACTTTTTCCGCGAGATAGAGGCGGACCTTGGTGGGATTGGGGGCAACTTGGAAAATATAGAGCTTCATAAATAACTCCTGACTGTCCACGACTCAGTACTGCGTAGAATGTTGTTCTTCGGCTTCAACATGCGTCTTTGCAAGAATCTATCCTAACGATCCTTTTGCTTGTCTTGGGGCAGATTATGTATACAGATCACTGGTAAAGAAAGCCTCGATTTCCTAACACGATCGAATCATACTCA
>JABFSC010000744.1 GCA_013140885.1 Deltaproteobacteria bacterium
TCTCGGAAATCTACTACACCCCGGAGGTCACCGCCGCCGTCCAGACCCTCCGAGCTGCGGAAACCTCACCCCCGGTGACCTTTCCCCTTGCCGCTTGAGTGTGCCAATGTTGTGTGGTCTGATTTAGGCGCCGAAGATACAATCGCCCCGTATGCCCTGACGTGGAATACCCTCCTCACTCCGAATGGCACGCACGCGCTCACGGCAGTCGCCCGCGATGTGGCGGGCAATACCAAGACCGCCACGGCGGTCAGTGTCCGGGTGGCCAACACCGTCCCACCCCAAGGCAGTGGCATAGTGGCGGCGTATGGCTTCAACGCGACGACTGGCACCGTGTTGGTGGATGTGTCGGGGAATAACCGTCACGGCATGTTGGTCAACAGCCCGACATGGGTGGCGGGGAGATTTGGCAATGCCCTGTCGTTCGATGGCAGCAACGATTATGCGACCATCGGCGATGTCGATCTCACTGGCCCCTTCACCATCTCAATGTGGGCACTACCCAAGAACATCGGGAGTGGGTGTCATGGGTCAGCGGTGATGAAGCAATACGATTATGGGTTGGAAGTGTGTAATGGGAATATGTATGGTCAAGTCGGCGGGGGTGGCTCAAGCTGGGCAGCCTCGACGAGCTACATCATTCCGCAAGCCAACGTGTGGAGTCACTACACGCTCACCTATGATGGGACAACAGCGCGGCTGTACGTGAACGCCGCATTACGGTCGAGCGCGGCGGGCACCCATGTGACAAACAACGAGCCGCTGATGATCGGGGCATGGACAACCGCCTCGGAGTTCTTTGCTGGCCTCATTGATGAGGTACGCATCTATAATCGGGCCTTGACCCCAGCGGAGATTCACCGTGACTTGTTCACTGCGGTCACGGGACCCTACGCGCTGACGGTGACCAAGGCGGGAACGGGGAGTGGGACAGTGAGTGGACCGGGGGTGAGTTGTGGGAGGGATTGCGCCCAGAGCTATGCAGGCAACACGACAGTGACGCTCGCAGCGGTGCCCGTCGCGGGCTCCACCTTTACCGGGTGGAGTGGGAGTTGCACGGGCACGAGTGCCTGCACGCTGTCCATGACAGCGGCCAAGGCGGTCACGGCCACTTTCACACGGACTCCGTAAGCAGAAAGCCTTACGACGGCGCGCTCCTCCCGCTATCGCAACCGTCGTAAGGCTTTGCGGTCCAGACTGAAATCAGTGACCGGGTTGGTGTAGAGACTGTAGTCATCAGCCACCCAACTCACCGTCTGAGACTCCGGATAGTATTTGAGCACCCAACAAAATTCCCCCGGCGTGAGGTAGCCGATTTCCATACGGGCTGCTTCGGCGAGGAGGTAGCGATCCGTCGCTTGCATCCGCAGTGAGCGGTAGAGGATATCTTCGTATTGGGAGAGAAACTCCGTCCGCGATACCTTTTTCCCTTCGCAATGCCGATTGATCCAACTGTAGGCACGAGCAATTGCCGGCGGGTACCGCTCACCGGAATCGAGCAGTGTGTGGAGTCTTTCGGAAACCACCAAAATGCCAGGTCGTGGTTTCACGTCCCGCCAACAACGGAATAATCCCCACCGTTTGCGGTTCAGGCATTTGAACCCAGGATCCGCCAGCAGGAGGAACCCAGTTCCACGTGGCAGTATTGGGCTGAAGCCGTTTCCTTTTTCACGGACGTAATCAACCAGGTAGTAGCGCATGCAACAAATAAAAAAGGGGCGGCTCGTGGACCGCCCCTGCTAGTAAGTCATTCCCAGTGAGGACCGCTCACCCGCCAGCGATACCGACCATGAAGGCGATCACTTCCCCGTCCTCCAACGTATCATCGATACATATCCGACGTCCCTTAGAGTCGAGGAAGAGGGTGCCTTTGTTATTCAGGTCCTTCGTTTCTGGATCAATGAGCAAGGCTTCCATGAGCGGACCATACTTTTGCGTGAGCTTTTGCGCCAGCTCGGAGACCAGTGGCTGCTGCAATTGGATTGTCTCCTCGGTCAGTCTGGTAATCTCGCGGAACCGTGCCGTGTATTCGGCGCGAATGGTAATCATTGGGCATACCTCTTCTTACGTTTTACGTATTACGCATTACGAGTCACGCCTTACTTCGCCATCTTCTCGAATCCACTGGGCACCGACACCGAGCGTTTGCCACCATCCTCGATCAGCGCCTTTTCGGAAGCGAGCACTTCCGCGACATCGCCGAGGTCGAGGGCTTCGAGCCGGCTGCGGGTTTGGAGGCCCGTCCGTTTATCCCACCCGCGCCACTCGTAATACTCGTCGAGCACGGTATCGAACGCTTCCGCCGCGACTTTGCCTTTCCACGGCCCTTCGGGACACGGCTCGTGCATCCACCGCTCACATATCGTGTCGTGCTCACGCCGCATGCCGAGGCGCGAGTTGAACGCCTTCTCCAGATTGCAGATCCGCTCGCCATCGCGCATCCGCTCTTCCGCGCTTTTATCAATACCGGTCACCGTGGTGTACGCTTCGCCGTAGTAACTCTCCGGCGCGTAGCCCAACACGTCCAACAACCAGTGGAAGATACACACGCCATACGAGTTAATCAGCGCGACCTGATTTTCGATGACATGGGTGCACGCGCCCTTGAGCAGCGGCGTCGACAAATCCGCTGCTTCCGGGCGACCGAAGTACGCCTGGGACAAGTCTTTCCGTTGGAACTTTTCGATGAGGCCAATACCCTTGAGGTGATCCGCGCCGCGCGAGGCCACGGCCATGTTATTCATCCACGTCGGAAAAGCGCGCATCTCTTCGGTAAAGCTGGCGCCGCCTTTTCCATACATGGCGTACTTCATGAAATTCTCGTTCTTCTTCTTGGACAGATTCAATGCGCCATAGTACACGCCATCGCGGAACATCTGGCCGAACAGGGTCGTTTGATGGGCGATCCCTTCAATGATCTCTTCGATCTCTTCGATCTTGCCCCACTCCAACGTTAACGGCTTGCCAAACAGCTCTTCGATGTCGCGGTGAGAAATCAACTCGCGCTGGGCAAGTTCTTGGATGAAGCTAATCGAGCAACTGAGGTCCTGATTGTCCAGGCCGTGATCGTTGGTGATCTTGCCCCAGTGCGCCACATCGGCCCAATCACGCAGGTCCAACGCACCCGCGCCACTCGCGGTGGTCAGATATTCGGGATGGCGGAACTCCTCGCCAACATACCGTGCGGACTGTGGAGATTCGGTGCCTTCGATCTTGTAGCGTCCGTCGCAGGCCACGAAGCAGTCCGCCGAACAGACCTCCGAGTATTTGTGGAACTTCTTGACCCAGTTGTCGGAGCGCACCTCCTCGCCACGGAAGAGCACGCCCTGGTTATTGCGCCAGAAATTGCCACCGATGCGCTGGTACATCTCCACCGCGCCCAGGGTGCCACGCCGCTTAAAGCCATAGCCCGCTTCGTTGGCATCAAGCTTCTTGCGAAACCCGTCCGCCCAGCGTTGCAGGCCCGCTGGATCGTGAATTTTAATTCCCTTGCTCCCTTGGACAGCAATCGCTTTGAGATTCTTGGACCCCATGACGCATCCGCCACCGCCACGGGCATAGATACGCCAGCCATCGGATACGACGCCAGACATGCCCACGAGGTTCTCGCCGCCTGGCCCAATCGTCAGCGTGGAGGCCTCGGACGGATAATTGCCCAGCTCTTGCCGCAACGCGATATGGGCTTCGGAGGTGGTCTTCCCCCAGATTCGGCTGGCATCACATATAGTCACATCTTCATCGCTGATATGCAGGTACACGGGCTTCGGGGCCTTGCCGGTGATGGCGATATAATCGTAGCCAGTGAAACGCACCATGTAGGGAAACTTGCCACCTCCCGCGGAGTCGGCGAAATGGCCATATTCCGGGCTCTTGAAGGTGATGCGCCCCTTCACGCCAATGCCAGAGCCCACGCCCGCTAGCGGACCAACACCAAAGATGAAGATGTTATCCGGTCCACGTGGATCGCTCATAATGTCGTGACGTTGAAAGTGGTCCCAGAGAATCCAGTCATTGATGCCCGAACCACCCACCCAGCGCTCGAACAACGAGTGCGGGAGGATTTCCGTCCGGATATCGCCAGTGGTCAGATTCACGCGCAGTAGTTTCGCTTGCATGGCCTTCTCCTCTTGGCAGTATCAGATCATTGAGTCGTTGAGTCATCGGGTCATTGAGGAAAGCACTTTTTCAATCCTTGGCAATGGCGCAATTCCTCAATCGCCCGATCACCAATGGCCCAATGACTCAATCTGCTTTTTCACTCAGTCCTTATAGTTACGCCGCCGTGCTGACTTTCCCCGCCAACATGGCGTCGCCAAGTCCTAACTCCTTGTGTTCCTCGACGGGCTTGCGGATGATCGCGGTGTAGTCCTTCTTCGTCTCGAAGAAGAGCACTGGAAGTCGCGAGTATTGTTTCCCTTGGTTCAGATTGTCTGGCCGTGTGGAGCAGGCTTTGACGCAGACCGGGTCGCCACCACACAGATCACATTTCAGCAGCTCCCCCGTGGGCGCGACAAACACCACATCGAACGGACAGGCGGGCACGCATTCCATGCACTGAATGCACTTGTCTTGGTCGATGATGGCAGCCAGCGTGACCGGATCGTAATAGAACGCATCGGTCGGGCAGACTTCCGCGCACGGCGGCGGGTTGCCGCAGTGATGACAGATCGCCGTCACAAACCCGAAGCCATCCTTGTTGACCCGCGACGTGACCTGGGGGTTATGCTCGATTTTGATGCGGGAATAGAGGGGATTGAGTTCCCCGTCCGGTGAGTGAATGAGCGAACACGCCACTTCGCAAATCTTGCAGTCGGTACACAGGTTTGACAGCGCGAACAGTTTCTTGTCCACATTGGGGATCAAATCCCCGACCTTGAACCACGTCTCGCCGTTGACCAATTCTTTCTGAGGCATCTCCATCATGCGTCTAGCCCTCCTTAGAATAGCGCCCCTAAGCTAGACCTCTTTATAGTTGCCTGTCAAGGAAAAGCGGCGTATGAAAAAGAGCCGTTCGCCCCGGATTCCGGGGACAGCAAAGGAGGGTCGAACCTGTGGATCAACGAGAAGTCTTATTGCACCCCGCATTGGGAAAACTACCCGCCCGCAAAGTCCTCCAGTGCATTTTCGCGCTGGACCCAACTGGCCCCATTCTCCATTTCCATCAAGAGCAGGTCAGGAGCGAAAACCTCCCGACGCCCGGACCAACCGGCACACTCTATACACTGACGGACACCCCAGCGGCGGAAGGCCGGGAACGCTGCCGCATTATTCCACCATTCGTGCGAGAATTTAGCGTGGTGGATGCGTGATGCGTCACGGGCTCACCCAATCGGAGGAATATGATGATGAGTACAAAATCCCTTTCTCCCCAAGAAACTCACAGCCTGTTGAGCAACAACACGGAAGCCATTTACATTGATGTCCGTACCGTCGCGGAATTCGCCACGGGCCATCCACGCGCCAAAGTAGTCAACATTCCCATCCTCTTTCGTCATCCGAGTAAGGAGGAGACCTATCCCAACCAGAGTTTTTTGACGGTCGTTGAGGACCTCTACCCCAAAGAGACGCCGCTCGTGATCGGCTGCGGCAAAGGCCCCCGCGCGACGCAAGCCGCGGAACAGCTCGTGGCGGCGGGCTACGCCAACGTGGCGACGCTTGAAGGCGGGTATAGTGGCTGGAAAGACAATAACCTCCCCACCACGAAGGATAATCGCGAGGGGGTCAGTTATGTCTCGCTGCTGATGAAAGTGAAGCGCAAAGGGAAGAAGAAAGCGGCGCACTAAGTACGGTGCGCTGTAATTTCGCGGCGAGTTGCAGCGGTTTGGGACTTGGGGCCAGGTCTTTGGTGTTCTCGGACGTGACCATTCAAGCGCAAGGGCCACAAGCCTTGGCGTCCTTCAACCGGGTCGATACCTATGGACCGAAATACCGTGGCGCATCCCAATCACACGACGAAAAGCGTGATTCCGCCTTGTGAGGAGCAGGGGCCTCAGCTATGATCGCGCGCTTGTTGATTTCGTATGGAGAGAACCGCTAAAGCCGCGCCCAAAAAGAGAACTCCTCGGACGAAGGGCGAGACGACGACACCCTCACGCGTGGGGCCACGTCGTGAACAGAGCCTCCGCTTCCTTGAGGACATCGGCACCCGCATCGCCCATTCTCACGATCTCCAAGAGACGCTCGAAGAACTGACCCAGACCATCGCCGACCGCATGGGCACGGAGGTGTGCTCACTCTATCTGTTTGATCCCAAAGGCCGACGCCTCACGCTGTGGGCCACAACCGGTCTCGACCGCACAGCAGTCGGGAAAGTCAGCATGGATGTTGACGAAGGGCTCACCGGCCTCGTCCTCGAAAAGATGGAACCCGTGGTCGTAACTGACGCCATGTCCCATCCGCGAAATAAATACTTTCCCGAAACCGGAGAAGAGCGGTTCCATTCGTTTCTGGGTCTGCCGATCGTCGAAAAACATAGTCCACTCGGGGTGCTGGTGGTCCAGAGCCGTACCCGTCGCCACTTCGCACGCGCGGAAATTCGGCTGCTCAAGGCGATTGCTCCGCATGTGAGTAACGGAATTATCCAAGCGCGACTGCTCGAAACGCTCAAAACCAAGGAACGCGAGCGCGAAGAGTACCAACATCGGCTGATGGATGCGATTAAACGCCTCCATGTCTACGAACAGGAACGGGAAACGCCGGAACAGAAAGGACGGGGGGGGCGAACACGGCTCTCCGGCGTCGCGGCGTCCCCCGGCTTCGGGATCGGCCAGGCCCATCTCGTGCATCCGCAAATTCATCTTGACGCCCTTCCTGAACGCCAGATTGAGCATCCGGACGTGGAGATCGCGCACCTGCATACCGCCGTGCGACAGTCGGTCCAAGAAATCGAGGAACTCAAGAAACATATACAGGAACGGTTGCCAGAGGTTGATCTGGCGATCTTTGACGCGCACAGCATGATGCTGGAGGATCCGGCGCTCCGCGAAAAGATCGAGCTGCTCATTCGCGAGGGAGACGCGGCCGAGATCGCCGTTAAAAAAGTCGCCGAGGAATATATCGAGGCGTTCGCGCGCACGGAAGACGAATACTTGCGACAGCGCGCCTCGGATATTCACGACATTGTCCAGCGCTTGTTGCGCCACCTCCTGGGCATCGAGGAGCGCGTGGGTCCGCATGCCGGGAGTGTGATCCTGGTGGCGAAGGAAGTGACGCTCTCCGACCTGTGCATGGTGGACCCGGACCACTTGAAAGGCGTGGTGCTGGGCAGTGGCGGCGCGACGTCCCATGCCTCGATCTTGGCGAAGTCGTTCGAGATCCCGACGGTCGTCGGGGTCGATCACTCCGAGTTAGTACACGAAGGGGACGAGCTCATCGTCGATGGCAATTCCGGGGTCGTGTATCTCAATCCGGGGACCGAGGTCATTCGCGAATATGAGCAGCTCGACCGTGAGTATCGCGCCTTCAATCGGGATTTAGAGGAGATTCACGACCTGCCCGCCGAGACCCGCGATGGCATGCGTGTCACCCTGGGGGCCAATGTCGGCTTACTGATCGACGTCACGCTCGCGCGGCGGCATGGCGCGGAAGGCATTGGCCTCTATCGGACGGAAATTCCGTTCCTGACCTACCATGATTTTCCCAGTGAGGAAGAACAACTGGAGTTGTACCGCCGTGTGCTGACCAACATGGAGGGACAGCCCGTCACCATTCGCACGCTCGATTTGGGGCCAGACAAATATCCCTCATACATGCGGTTGCCACGCGAGGAGAATCCCTATCTTGGTTGGCGCTCGATTCGGATTTCCCTGGAAATGATCGACCTCTTCAAGGTGCAGTTACGCGCGATTCTCCGGGCGGGGGTGCACGGTCCCGTGCGCATGCTCTTTCCAATGATCTCCAGCGTGGAAGAAATTCTCAAGATCAAGGCCCTCCTCGCGCAGGTCAAAGCCGAATTGCACGAAGAGGGCCTCGCCTTCGATCCGTGGATGCCGATTGGTGCGATGATCGAGGTGCCAGCGGCGGTGTGGCTGGCCGATCCGCTCATCCGCGAGGTGGACTTCTTTAGCATTGGCACCAATGACCTCATTCAGTATCTCCTCGCCGTGGACCGCAATAATCGCAAAGTGGCCTCGCTCTATGAACCGCTGCATCCGGCGGTGCTCACCGCCCTCTCACTGACGATCCAAGCCGCCAAACGCGCGGGCCGACGCGTGAGTATGTGTGGCGAAATGGCGGGCGACCCGCTCTGCACGATGGTTCTGCTCGGCATGGGACTGGAAGAATTCAGCATGGAACCGTTCTTTGTCCCAGTGATTAAGCGCCTCATTCGCTCCCTCTCCTACGCCGACGCGCAGCGGTTGACGGAAGAGGTGCTGCGGATGGAAACGGTGAAGGAAGTGAAGGGGCGCTTGTTCGGAGAGTTGAAAAAGCTCGGCATGATCGAACTGGTTGAGATGTATCATTGATTTCTCTTGAATTTTCTTGACATTTTCGCGGGTGGCGCGTACAAAGTGTTGGATTTCATTGAGTGGAATCGCCCTCCCTCACGGGTCGGGCGAGGACCGCAACGAACAAAGGATACCCATGGAAAACGTAGGAACCGGGAACTGGCCAAGATCCAGCGGATGGCGAACAGTGTGGGAGGAGGCGCGGGCGCTCGCGCGCGCCAGTCAAACGGTGACGGCCTCTGTCAGCACAGCAAGTGACGCATCCTCATCCGTGCCGCTTGTGCGCCCAGCAAGTCGCGAGGCGACTCCCTGCCGCACACTGCGTGTCTATTTCATCAAACCCTCCAAATACGACGAACAGGGCTACGTGCTGCGCTTCTGGAAGGGCGTGCTGCCGAATAACACCCTGACGGCGCTCGCCGCGCTCAACGAAGAATACAATCGGATGCGCGCGACACAGAACGTGTTCGTCGAAACGGTGCTGTGGGACGAAATCGTCGAAGGCACCATTGATGCCGAGACGGTCAGCGCGATCGCGAAAAAGGCCAAGGACGATCACGTTGAAGTCATTATTGGCATGGCCGGGGTGCAAACCAATCAATATCCGCGTGGCCGCGATGTGGCCTTACAGTTTGTGAAGGCGGGATTCACCGTCCTCATGGGTGGGTTTCACGTCAGTGGCTACCCAGATTCCTGCAAATTCCTCAATAGCTGTGGCATCACCACGATCGTGGGTGAGGCGGAGAGCACCTGGGTGGGACTCCTCGACGACTATTTACGTGGCGACCTCAAGTTGCACTATAGTGTGACCTCTGGCATTCGCGCGAAGACCGGCACGGGAGAAATTCTCGTCCCCTCGATCGAAGGCGTGCAGTTACCCGCCATTGATGATCGCTATCTCACGCGGTTCGCCAATACCACCATGACCACGCTGGATACGTCCCGCGGCTGTCCCTTCACCTGTTCGTATTGCAGTGTGAAAAACGTGATGGGCCGCACGATGCGAGCACGCGACTCCCAATCGGCCGTGGACTGGATTCGCGATGCCGCGGACTATCATGGCATCGACACGCTCTTCCTCGTCGATGACGACTTCTTCCGCAGCCCCCAATGGGAACCCGTGTTGCTCGGGATGGCGGAACTCAAACAACAGGGGCGCAACGTCAATTTCATGATGCAAGTGGATATTGACGCGGGCGGATACGCGGACCTTCGCGCTGGGGAAGCGGACAGTAGCAAGCACCAACGCAGTCGGCGCTTTGTTGAGTTGGTCAAGGAAGCGGGGGGCTACTGCGCCTTCGTGGGATTCGAGTCGTTTAATCCGCTCAATTTGATGGCGGCGACGAAATTCCAAAACACCGAGCGGCGCGAACGGAACTTAGTGTTCAGTGAAGCCAAGAATCGCGTGCTGGAGAAGTACCGGCGCGTGGTCAACAACTGGCATGACGCCGGTATCGCCGTGCACTGCGGCTACATGATTGGCTTTCCGCACGACACCGCTGAGAGTGGACGCGAGGCGGCGCTTGATCTGATTGATGTTGGCGTGGACCTCGCATCGTTTTTTGTCGTGACCCCGCTCCCCGGCACCGAGGATCACATCAAGGCGGTTGAGGACGGTACGATCACGGACTGGGACTTCAACTGGTATGACTCCGATCACATGGTCTTTCGTCATCCGGTGATGACGCAAGAGGAGGTGATGAAGTCGTACCGTGATGCGTACACCACGTTCTATTCACCGTGGCGGATGTTGAAAAACACGGTGACGTTCTCTGGGGGACGTGGGCTGAACTGGGAAGCACGCGATAGCATGACGCGCGAGTTCCTCTACTGGGGATATAGCTATCGCCGTGGTCGCCATCCCATGCTCGGTGGCCTGTGGAGAATGTATGACGAGAAGACCAAACGCCGCGTGATTACGGATGATGAAGCCCGCGCGTTGTATCTCGCGAACATGCACGGACGGGCCTCCACCGAGGTGCCGGTGTTGCGCATGTCCTGACGCGACACGCGGACACGCTTAACGTTCCTAACGGGTTCTTCACCGGTGTTCGTGACACTCTTCATCAGGAAGAAAATGACGAGGATGAAGAATGCAGCAAAGAGGAGGAATGGGAAGACAACGAATTGGAAGAAGAGGTTATGTAGGAAAAAACAGCGACTGATGTGTGGAATAGTGAATTATTACTCAATGTTCGGAGTATTTTCGGGAGAAGGAGGTTGATGTCATGACAAAGTCAGAAATGGTGAAAAAGTTAGGTGAGTCCTGGGGTGGAATCTCCAATCGCCAGGCGAACGACAACCTGGATGTCTTGATTAAATTTATCGTGTCGACGGTAAAGAAAGATAAAACGCTCAAGATTCCGAGTCTTGGGACGTTCAAACTGAAGCAGACCAAGGCAAGAATGGGTCGCAATCCCAAGACCGGCGAACCCATCAAAATTTCCGCGAAACGGAAAGTGGCGTTCAGCGCGGCGAAAGTCTTCAAAGAAGCGATTCTCGGCGCGAAGAAGTAACGCACTGGCAAGGG
>JABFSC010000672.1 GCA_013140885.1 Deltaproteobacteria bacterium
CACAGGAGGGAACTATGCTTGATCTCTAGATTAAAAATGGGACCGTGGTTGATGGCACTGGAGCGCCAAGTCGCCGGGCCGATGTGGCGATCCAAGGGGGGAAAATCACCGCCATCGGCAAAATCACCGATAGTGCCACGCGCGTCATTGATGCCTCCGACCAAATCGTCGCCCCCGGCTTCATTGACCCCCATACGCATTACGACGCGCAAATCTGTTGGGACCCGCTCATCACCTGCTCCTCGTGGCATGGCGTCACCACCATCGTCATGGGCAATTGCGGGGTTGGGCTCGCGCCCTGCAAACCAGCGGAACGGAACGTCGCCGCCGAAAATCTGGTCCACGTCGAAGCGATTCCCCGTGAGGTGCTCGACCGAGGTCTGACGTGGGACTGGGAAAGTTTCCCGCAACACATGAGCGCCACCGCGACTCGTGGCATTGGCATCAACGTCGGCTTTTTGGCCGCGCTCTCGCCGTTTCGTCATTACGTGATGGG
This sequence comes from Deltaproteobacteria bacterium, assembly GCA_013140885.1. Lineage (GTDB taxonomy): Bacteria > Desulfobacterota > Binatia > Bin18 > Bin18 > JABFSC01. The sequence continues at coordinate 497 of JABFSC010000672.1, forward strand.
CGATGAGGCGATGGGTCGCGCCGCGACGGAAGCAGAAACCGCGCAGATTCGCGCACTGCTCCACGAAGCCATGACAGCGGGCGCGTTGGGCATGTCGCTGACCGTCATGCCACAACATCTGGGTTACAAGGCTCAGCCACTCGCGTGTCGTCTCGCTAGCCATGATGAGCTGCGGTCGTATGCCAGCATCCTCAAGGACCTGGGACGCGGCACCATCGAAATCGCGCTCACCAAACAGCCGAGCACGGTCTCCGACAAGGAGTACGCGCTGCTTGAACTCCTCGCGTCCGCGAGTGGCCGTCCCGTCACCTGGCTCAATCTGCGCGATCGTGATGACGCGCCCGAAGCGTGGACGGAAACACTGGACAAGGTGGCCCCGTTGCTCGCGCTCGGCTGCCGTCCCCAGGTCGCCGTTCGCCCGCTCGTCGTCGATTTCAACCTGCGCAATCCCTTCTTGTTCGCCAGCATGAACTCGATGAAGCCGGTATTCGAGGACAAAAACGTGGAGGCGCAAAAGCTCGTGTACGCGGGCGCGGAGTTCCGTCGCACCTTTGCCGCCGAACTCGAACGCCGCACGGTCTATCACCATCTCTGGGAACGGACGCAGGTCAAGGAAGTCACCAACCCCGGGCTCAAGTCCACGGAATGGAAGAGTATCGCCGAGATCGCCCGCGACCGGGGCGTCGCGCCGCTTGACGCATTTTTCGACCTCGCACTGGACGATGAGCTGGCGGTGGACTTTATGATTCCCCTGCTCGACATCGACGAGGGGCGGGTCGTGCGCAAATTTAGTGACCCCCGCACACTGATCGGCATCTCCGACGGTGGCGCGCATGTCGATATGTTGTGTAACGCGGGGTATCCGAGCTATCTGCTGGGAACATTTGTTCGTGAGAAGCAGGTGATCTCGCTCGAACACGCGGTGAAACGGATCACCTCGGAACCGGCGCAGTTCTTCGGCATTACCGACCGTGGGGTGCTGCGGCCCGGCATGGCGGCGGACATCGCGGTCTTCGACCTCAACACCATCGGCTCACCGGAACGCCCGGAAATTCGCCATGATCTTCCAGGTGGCGGACGACGGCTGGTGACACAAGCGGAAGGCATCACGCATACGCTCGTCAACGGTCAGGTGCTGTACGAGGGGCTGCGGCATACGGGGATATTGCCGGGGCAGGTGTTACGGGGACGGGGAGTCTAGGAGTCTTAGGAGTCTTAGACTCCCAGACTGAAGAAGGAGGAAAACCAATGACCACACAACGCGTGATTTCAGCGGATTCACACATGACCGAGCCAGGGGACCTGTGGGTCGAGCGGCTCGACCGGAAATATCGAGACCAAGCCCCGCGCGTCGTCAAGAACGATAAACCCAACGGCGCGGCGTACCTTTTTGTCGGCCCTGGCATTCATCCGCTCACGGTCGCTGGCGTGTTCGCCGCCGGACGTAGCGGCAACGAACTACGCGAACACATGAAACACGGCTACGAGGCCGCGCGCCCCAGTGGCTGGGACCCGGTGGAGCGACTCAAGGATCAAGACCTCGACGGCGTTCTCGCCGAAGTGCTCTATTCCAGCCTCGGCATCGTCCTGCTCAATATGAAGGACGTGGAACTCCAGAAAGCCTGCCTGCGGGTCTATAACGATTGGCTCGCGGAGTTTTGCGCGCATGATCCCAAACGACTGATTGGCATCGGCCTCTATACACTGAACGCCCTGCCCGATGTCTCGGAGATTGAGCACTGCGCGAAGATCGGGCTCCGCGGCGTACTCGTGCTCGCCACCGACACGATTGAGCTGCCGTACAGTGACGAGCGCTTCGATCCGTTGTGGAAAGTGTGCAGCGACGCGGGCCTGCCGATCTCGCTGCACAAGCCGCTGGTCTCCGGCATGCCGCTCACCCCGGCGATGCCGACGATGGCCGATTTGCAGATTCACGTGATTCACATTGTCGAGCAGTGCCTCACTCGCATGGTGTACGGCGGCGTCTTCGAGCGCTTCCCGAAGCTGCGCATGGTTTCCGCCGAGAACGATGTGGGCTGGGTGCCGAACTGGGTGCATCGGCTCGACCATGTCCACAGTAAGGTCGCCAACGCCAAGCAGTTGCCGCTCAAACCGAGTGACTACGTGCGGCGGAATATATGGGCGACATTCCAAGATGATCCTCTCGGCCCGGCGACTTGGAAGTTTTTCGGAGAACACAACTACATGTGGGCATCGGACTTTCCCCACGCCGACTCGACGTTTCCCAAGTCACTCCAAGTGATCGGCGAAAACTTCGCGGGTGTCCCAGCGCACATCACCCACAACATCGTGTTCGAGAACGCCAAACGGCTGTACCACATCGACATTAACGCGGCTGCGTAAGACGTAAGGCGTGAAACGTAAGACGTAAAACGTAACCGATCCCCGACCCCCGTAACCCATAACCCGGTCCCCGTGACCCGTAACCCAAAAAAGGAGGACTCCTCATGTCAGCACAAAATACCGAAGCCGCCGTCCAAGCCGTTATTGACCGCGAAGCGATTCGCAATCTGCCCCTGCGCTATTGTCACTGCGTGTGGCAGAAGGACCTAGACGGCTACGCGAACCTCTTCACTGAAGACGGCTCATTTGGCACCAACGACCCCAGCTTGCCGAAGGCACAGGGACGCGGGGCACTCCGCTCCATGATTAGTGGTCAACTCGACGCCTCGAAGCCGCGCCCGTTTATTCACAACCATGTCATCGAATTGCAAGGACCGGACAAAGCCAAAGGCACCTGCTACGTCGAAGTGCGCTTGCTGCGCGACGGCAAAAAGCACCTCATGTCAGGTTGGTACAATGATGAGTACGCCAAGGTCGGTGGCGAGTGGAAGTTCAAGTCCCGCCAGATCACCGTGGATTCATTTGCTCCAGTCAATGAATGAAGGATAACCGAAACGTGCGCGTCAGGCTGTGGCGGTACCGACGCGCACGTTTCGGTTATCC
>JABFSC010000507.1 GCA_013140885.1 Deltaproteobacteria bacterium
ATGTATCTGGACAAGCCGATGCGCGACCACACGCTGCTCCAAGCCATCGCACGGGTGAACCGGCCCTACGAAAACGAGGCGGCGGAGATGGTGAAGCCGCACGGCTTCGTGCTCGATTTTGTCGGCATCTTCGACAAACTGGAAAAGGCGCTGGCCTTCGACAGCGACGAGATCAATGCCATCGTCAAGGACATCGGCCTGCTCAAGCAGCTTTTCAAGGCGAAGATGGAGACGAAGACCCCGGCGTATCTCGCGCTGGTGACGCGAAACTTCGACGACAAGGATGTGGACAACCTCATCGAGCATTTCCGCGACAAGGAGCGGCGACAGGAGTTCTTCCGGGAGTACAAGGAGATCGAGATGCTCTACGAGATCATCTCGCCGGATGCGTTCCTGCGACCGTTCATTGACCCTTACACGACGCTCTCTTCGATTTACGCCGTGGTGCGGAACGCCTACGCTAAGAAGGTATACGTGGACAAGGCGTTTCAGAAGAAAACCAACGAACTGGTGCAGCATCACGTTGGAGCGTTGATGGTCGCGGAATCGCTCGCGGAGTATGTAAGGATCGATAAATCGACCATCGACACGATCAAACAGCGCGAGGCGGGAAAGGCCACGAAAGTCATCAACCTGGTCAAGTCCATCGAAAAGACGGCGGAGGAGAACAGCGATGATCCCTTTCTCGTCGCGCTCGCTGAGCGGGCGAAGGCGGTGCAGGAGAGTTTTGAGGATCGCCAGACCAGTACGGCAGATGCGTTGAAAGACTTGCTGAAGGACGTGGAACATAACGAGCAACGAAAAAAGCAGCAGGCGAAGAAGGGGCTCGACGCGCTGACGTTCTTTGTTTTAACAAAGCTCAAAGAGCAAGGTGTTCGGAGCGCTGAATCTGTCAGCAAAAGCGTGGAAGCGGCATTTGCGAAGTTTCCCAACTGGAAGAAGAGTGAGAAGGAACTTCGAGACCTCCGAACGCAAGTGACCTTCGCGATATTCGCTGAAGAGGATGACTTGGAAAAGATTACTACGCTTGTGGAAAATTTATTCACCACTCTGCAGAAGACATATCATGCTTAATATGCAGGAATGGCGCGACAAAGACGATTTCAAGAACCGCGTTCTTGAGTGGGCAGCGCGACTCGAGATCAAGGTTCGCTCACTTTCTGTCCGTCCTATGAAAAATAAGTGGGCGTCATGTTCTACGAGTGGCAATCTCAATTTCAATGCCGAGCTTCTCTCGTTTGACAAAGAGATCGGTGATTACGTTATTGTCCACGAGTTACTGCATTTTTCCGTCCCGAACCACGGCAGGCTCTGGAAGACCCTAATGCGAGTGTATCTCGGTGATTATGATGGTGTAGAGAAAAGGCTGCGAGAATCGGTGGAAGCACCGCACCATGACTTAGTTGATGATTCACTGTAATGGCATCATTCTGATGTCATTACAGTGCCATTGTGAGGTACGTAACCTAAAGCTGGCGTCCAATATATCACTGGGGCGTGACGTGGCCGGGGTGCATTGGCGTTCGGATGGGATTGAAGGAATGAAGCTGGGGGAAGCGGTGGCGCTACAAGTCCTTACCCACCTGCGCACCACCTATCCTGAGCACTTTCCCGGCTTTCGTTTCACGACGTTTGCTGGCACGACGGTCACGGTCTAGGAAAAATCAAAAGGCAAAAGGCAAAAGTATGAGGACTGAGGACTGAAACTTGAAACTGGGGATTAGAGATGGGCTTGTTTCCCTACAAGTCTCCAGCCTCCAGTCTCCAGTGCAACGTCACGTTCATTTTGTCTATTCATTCGACTTTGCCAGATAGACAGCCGCAACGTCATTCCCGCGTAGGCGGGAATCCAGGCGGCTTCACCTCAGGCTTCTGCTTGAAGTGCCTGGATGCCCGCCTGCGCGGGCACGACGAACCGGAACCAGACACAATGATCGTGACAGAGCACTAGTCTTCCCCCTCAGTCCTTTGATGCCAACACCGCCGCCGCCTCTTTCTCGACAACAGTACCCTTGAAGAAATTGGGGTTCGCCACCCCCCAGAATCGTACCGCGTTGGCGAATACGAAATCGCGGAAATCGCCGTCGGTAATCAAGCCATCTTCCACCAGCTCGTAGGCTTCCGGTACCACATCCGCCATGTTGGGCACGTCGAAATGGCCGATGTCCGAACCAAACAGGGCGTTGATGCGCGCGTTGAATGGGTTGTTGCGACGACTGAACCCCCACGCATTGGTGGGGTCATCCGCTTCACAGCCGAAATAGAAACTGTCCACGAAGAGGTCGCGCAGGTCACTCTTCTGCTTGATCTGGCAGACCGCGTAATCATCCACATTGTCGATCCCACCGACGAGGTTCGCACGCTCTGGGAGTGAAGTCGCATCCTGCGGCTCTTTGCGATTGCGGAGCGCGTCGATCATCTCTGGCGGGCCATACTGCTCGGCGAACTTCAGAAATTCCGCGTGGTCCATGTTACGTGGGTTCACTTCTTCCAACGCCGCCAAGTTCCGCCTGTCCCAATGGCCAATGAGATCGGCGTACAGTTGACACGCCCAACCCACGCCACCTTCAAGAAAACCAAATTTGAGGCGCGGAAACCGTCGCGTCACACCGCCCAGAAAGAGCGCCTTGCAAACGGCCTCGCCCGCGACGCCAAAATGGCCGATGTGATTGTAGGTGAAGTTCGTGGGCGAGCTGCGCAAGCCGTAGCCACGACCCCCGCTGTGAAACGTGGGCGAGAGCCCCAGCTCCACGCACTTGGCCCACACCGGGTCGTAGTCATACTCGCTATCGAGGCCAAGCGTATCAAACCACGCGGTCTCATTGACCATGTCGGGATGCTTATCGACATGCGCTGGAATCGGGCGGCGGATCATACTTCCCAACATCACGACCTTGAGACCGAGTTGCTTGGTCACATAGTCCAACTCGGCGATGGCTTCTTCAGGCGTGTGCATCGGAATGACCGCCGCTGGAGTCATGCGGTCAGCGAAAGGACGAAAGAAGTCCGCGCTAAATGTGTTAAACGCGCGGCAGGTGACTTGGCGCGTCTCGGTGTCCGCCAGCCGTGGCAGTCCAAGCCCCGCCGTTGGATAGAGAATGGTGAAATCGAGTCCCAGCTCGCTCATCCGTTCATACAGCAAGCGTGGCATGGTGGCGGTGGCGCGGTCGCGCGTGTTTTTGGTCGGCAAGGCCCAGAAGGCTTCTTGCCCAATGCGTTGGTAGCGGCGTTCGGCGACCGATGACGAGAGCGTTTTCATCACCTGTGAGCCAAAGTGTCCGAAGCCGTCGGCGGCCCGGTCACCACCAATTTTCCGCAGCTGATCGCGGATGATGGGGCCAAACTCCAGCCAGTGTCCATCGGCATCGACGATGGGATGCGAGAGCTGGGAGCGGAGTTTTTCCGCCGTCAGATGACCATTGCTACTCATAAGTGCCCTCCTTGGCGAGCCCACGGTCCCTCCTGGGATTCGCTCGCCTGTGTGTTATGTGTGTTCCGCGTTTTGGGGGTCGTACTGTTCGGAGACATAGTCAGTTTGCCGACACTTTGCAAGGAAGCGACGCCCGCGTTGTTGGCCACGCCTCCGTTGACAGTAAAAACCTCAGCCGGTATCCTCCGTTAGCTTATTTTTCACGGATTCTCGCACGTAACACTTTAAGTGAGAAGGGACGACACGCATGGCCGACAAGGTGCTCCTGCGCCATCTCGATATTCCGAATTTTCATCAACTCGACGTGTATGTGGCCAACGGGGGGTACAACGCCGCCCGCAAGGCCCTCACGACCATGAAGCCGGAAGAGGTAATCGACCAGGTGAAAGCCTCTAACCTCCGTGGCCGTGGCGGAGCCGGGTTCGGCACGGGCATGAAGTGGGGGTTTCTCCCCAAGGACTCCGCCAAGCCGGTCTATCTGTGCTGCAACGCGGACGAAAGCGAACCCGGCACCTTCAAGGACCGAGCGATCATTGAGTGGAATACTCACATTCTGTTGGAAGGACTGCTGATTTCTTCCTACGCGATTAAGTCGCATACCTGTTACATCTATATTCGTGGCGAGTTCGTCTTCGGCGCGCAACGCCTCGAAGAAGAGATCGCGGCGGCCTACGCCAAAGGCTATCTCGGCAAGAACATCTTCGGCACCGGTTTCGATCTCGACATCTACGTCCACCGCGGCGCGGGTGCCTACATCTGCGGTGAAGAGACCGGGTTGATTGAATCGCTCGAAGGGAAACGTGCCTATCCCCGCATCAAGCCGCCGTTTCCGGCGACCTATGGATTGTTTGGCTGCCCCACCATCGTCAACAATGTCGAAACGCTGGCCTGCGTGCCATCCATCATTGAGAACGGCCCAGCCTGGTTCAAGGCGATTGGCCCAGAGAGCGGCCCTGGCCCGAAGATTTATTGCGTGAGCGGCCACGTTGAAAAACCAGGGCTCTATGAATTGCCCATGGGCGTGACCTTGCGGTCGTTGCTCTACGATCACGCGGGTGGCATTCGCGGGGGCAAGCAGTTGAAAGCGGTCATGCCGGGCGGCTCGTCCTTCCCGATTCTGACGGCGGACGAGATTGACGTGGCGATGGACTTCGATTCGATGCGCAAGATCAATGCGTTTCTCGGCTCCGCTGGGATCATCGTGATGGACGAGGACACCTGCATGGTGAAAGCGCTGACCATTATTGATCGCTTCTATCATCACGAGTCCTGCGGCCAGTGTTCTCCCTGTCGCGAAGGGACCGGCTGGCTTCATAAACTGCTGATGCGACTGGAAGAAGGCAATGGCCGCGCGGAAGACATCGACATGATGGATCGCATTTCCACCAACATGATGGGCAATACGGTCTGCGTGCTGGCGGACGCGGCGGCGATGCCGACGCAAAGTTATCTACAAAAGTTCAAGGCCGAATTTGTCGAGCACGTGACGCTCGGACGCTGCCCGTTCCAGAAAGAGGGCGCGCCCACGCATCGTCATACCGCGCATGCCGCATGAACAGAAGCCGTCAGCCGTCAGCGTTCAGCGATCAGCCAAAAAGAGAGCGGAGTTCTCGTCGGTGGTAGGAATGTCTGGCTGAACGCTGAGAGCTGAACGCTGAGAGCGAAGAGGAAAAAATGCCAACAATTGAGATCGACGGCCAAAAAATTACCGTTCCCGATGGGTTCAATGTCATTCAAGCGGCGGAACAACTCGGTATCGAGGTGCCGCATTATTGCTACCATCCGGGCCTGAGTATTTCCGGGAACTGCCGCATGTGCTTGGTGGAAATCGAGAAGATGCCCAAGCTGCAAATCGGCTGTAACACGAAAGTGACCGAGGGGATGGTTGTCAAAACCAAGAGTGAGAAAGCCAAGACCGCGCAATCGGCGGTGCTGGAGTTCATCCTCATTAACCATCCCGTGGACTGCCCGATTTGCGACCAGGCGGGTGAGTGCAAACTGCAAGACTACTACATGGACTACGGCAAGTATCAGAGCCGTTTTCCCATCGAGGCGAAAGTCGAAAAACGCAAAGTGGTCGATATTGGCCCGCATGTGGTGCTCGATCAGGAACGGTGCATTCTCTGCGCGCGCTGCACGCGGTTCACCGATGAAGTGACAAAGACCGGCGAGTTGGGACTCTTCGCGCGGGGAGACCATACCTACGTTGACCTGTTTCCCGGCAAGAAGCTCGACAACCCCTACTCCGCCAACGTGGTCGATGTGTGTCCAGTGGGCGCGCTGACGAATAAGGATTTTCGTTTCAAGGCGCGGGTTTGGTATCTGGAGAAGGCGGAGTCGGTCTGCACGAAATGTTCGAATGGCTGCAATATCGACATCTATCATCGTCGTGGGCAGATGTTCCGCTTCCGGCCACGCGCGAACGCCGAGGTCAACCAATACTGGATGTGTGACGAAGGTCGCCTTTGGTACAAGGAGTTCCAGAAGGAAAGCCGCATCCTGCGGCCGCTGGTACGTGGCGAAGAAGCGTTTACGCCGGTCCAGTGGGACCAGGCGATGGGCACGGTGCTGGAGAAGCTGACGCAGGTAAAGGACCAACACGGAGCCGGAGCCATCGCTGGTATCATTGGCGCGAAAGCGACGAACGAAGAAACCTACCTGTTTACACGCCTGCTCAAGGAGCAACTCGGCTCGGATAAAGTCGCGGGCCTCTCCTGGTCACCCGCGGATGCTTTCCATGACGATTTCCTCATTAAAGCCGACAAAAATCCCAACACGCGCGGCTTGCAAGCGCTGGGCTTGCTCAACGGTGGGCCGACGGTCGCCGATATTCTCGCGGCGGCGGAACAAGGCACGGTGAAAACCCTGCTGGTGTTTGGCGCGGATTTGATCTCCGCCTGTGGTCAGGAGAAACTTGATAAGGCACTGGGCGATGCGACGGTCATCGCCTTTGATACGGATCACTCCGGGATGACCGAGTACGCCGATGTGATTTTGCCGATCAGCACGGCTCCAGAAACCGATGGGACGGTCACCAATCATGCGGGCCGCGTGCAGCGCGTTCGACAAGCCTTTCCGCCCCCGGGAGAAGCGAAGACTGGCTGGGAAGCCCTTGCGTCACTACAGGGGAAACTTGGTGGGACGGAACTGATGTCCATTACGGAAGTGTTCAGTGAGTTAGCTGGTAAAGTCCCAGCATTCGCTGGGATGACGTATGGCAAGCTCGGTTCGCAGGGGGCGATGCTGGCGTAGACTGACATTACGAGAGTGAGGTCCGAAAGTTCCCTCTCCCGGCTGGGAGAGGGCTAGGGTGAGAGGGATCAAGTGAAATTCCTTTCTTTCCCCCGCCACATCATCGCAAAAAGGGCACGCAACACCGTGCCCTTTTTGCTTTTCTGGGTTGTCCAGCAATGCACTTCGGATTAGGATTGGCTCATGGCTGCTGTACCTCTTGCTCCCACCCCATATCGGTTCACTCGCGAAGAATACTACCGGATGTGGGAATCTGGATTCTTCTCCGACAAGCGGGTTGAACTGTTAGATGGGGAAATCATCACGATGCCACCACAAAATCCGCCACACGCCGGGACAACGAGTTGGCTTGCCACTGTTGTCATTCGTTCACTCGCGACAACCTGTATCGTTCGTATCCAAGCTCCCATTGTCCTAAACGATTGGAGTGAACCGGAGCCAGATGTTGCGATTTGTCGTCTTGTCCCGGACAACTACCGACATGAACATCCCAAAGCGAGTGAGGTGCTGGTGGTGATGGAGGTTGCGAAAACCAGCCTCGCCTATGATCGTCAGCGGAAAGCCGTGGCATACGCCGCAAGTGGGATTTCCGAATACTGGATCATCAACCTCGTGGATAATCGTATCGAAGTCTTCAGTGACCCTGATCCAGTCGCCCAGCGGTATCGCCAAGAGCGCCTGGCGTTTCGTGGCGATACGCTCGCACTGCCAGGTGGAGCAAGCCTGGCGGTGGATGAGATTCTTTAGGGGGCTTTGGGATTTAGGATTTAGGCTTTAGACCTGAAGATGCCGAGCCGTTTCGCCCCAAAGCCCAAAGCCTAAATCCCAAAACCTCACACTCTTCCAAGGAACGAGTCCACGCTCTGCTTAATGAAATCATGCAGCGCCTGCTCGGTCTTAACGCGCGGGAATGGAATCAACCGATTCACACCAAGATCGGCGAACCGCTTGGCGAGATCCAGGTCAAGTGCTGGCCCTGGGGTGATGCTAATGTCGAGCGCGCCTAAACTCATTGGGCGCGTCACTTCCTCGGCGGCTTTCTTCAATCCCGCCAGACACTCCGCGGTCTTCTCGAGATCAAGCGCGAAGCCATACCAGCCATTGGCATACTGCACCGCGCGCCGATAGGCTTCTTTCGTATGACCGCCGATCACCACCGGTGGATGCGGCTTTTGCACGGGTTGCGGCAGCGCTTGAATACCACTGAAAGACACAAACTCGCCGTGATGCGCGGGCTTGTCCTGCGTCCACACCGCTTTCATCGCTTGCAAATAGTCCATTGACCGCGCGCCCTTCTTGTCGAAGGGAATGCCCAAGGCGTCGAACTCCGGCTTGAGATAGCCAATCCCCAGACCAAAAATCAGCCGCCCATTGGAGACCACGTCAACGCTGGTGAGTTCCTTGGCCAGCACCAACGGATTCCGTTGCGGGAGAATAATGATGCCCGTGCCGAGTCTGATGGTTTTGGTATGAGCGGCGATATAGGCCAACGACACCGCGGGATCGAGGAGCGGATATGAAGGGGGAAGCGGAGAAGGCGGCACCTGTGGGTCAGGTAAAACCACATGCTCGCCGGTCCAGACGGACTCAAATCCCGCGGCTTCGGCGGCCTTCGCCACACGGGCCGCGATGTCCGGGTTGCTGCACACGTTCATGTTGATGCCAAATAGTCCAAATTTCATGATGTTCGTCTCCTCGTTGAGAATTTGCGTACTGATGAAACCGCGAGCGAGACTACTTGGTTCAAGATAGCGATGCAAGCGTGCGCGCATGCAAGCCGGCGCGCTGGCAAGAAAGACGCACCTATTTCGCTCTGGCCGCGAGCTTGATAGGGAAGAGCCGAAGGAGGGACCGACAGATGGCACAGGGAAGAAACAAACTCGAATACGAAGTGGTGAAAGGCTGGGAGCGATTACCGGAAGGCTGGTCGTTCGTGGAAGTGGCCGGTGTCGCAACCGATTCCAAGGATCGGGTCTACGCATTCAATCGCGGCGCGCATCCGATGATCATCTTTGATCGTGATGGCAAATTTCTCAATGCGTGGGGAGAAGGCGTCTTCACCAACCCACATGGCATTTTCATTGGACCGGATGATCGCATCTACTGCGCGGACAACTTCGACCACACCGTGCGGATTTTCACACCGGACGGCACGTTGCTCCAGACCTTGGGCAACAAAGGGCAGCCGTCGGACACCGGATTCAAGGCGTGGGATATTCCCGTGCAGCGCGCCGCTGGTCCATTCAATATGGTGACAAACGTAGCGCTCGGTCCCAATGGAAATTTGTACGTTGCTGACGGGTACGGCAACGCACGGGTGCATGTCTTCTCTTCCACCGGAGACCTGCTGTTTTCTTGGGGCTCACCGGGCAAGGGTCCAGGGCAGTTCAATCTTCCCCATGCGATCGCCGTTGATCGGCGTGGCAAGGTGTATGTCGCCGACCGTGAGAACTCGCGGGTGCAGATTTTTACCGCGCAAGGCGAATACGTGACCGAGTGGACCCACGTGCATCGACCGGACGACCTCTACATCGACGCGGATGAAAACCTCTACGTGGCGGAGCTGGGCTTCCGGGCGGGGGTGATGCCGGGAGCGTCCTTCCCGGCCCATGCACCACATGCGCGCGTGAGCGTGTTGACCCTTGATGGTGAAGTGCAGACACAGTTCGGTGAGGCCGATGGCTGCGCGCCAGGCAACTTCTTCGCGCCACACGGTATCTGGGCGGATTCGCGTGGCGATCTCTATGTCAGTGAAGTGAACTACAGCGCTGGCGGCAGACGGGGGCTTGTGCCGCTCGACTGCCACTCGTTGCAGAAGTTTGTCAGGGTGAGATAGCGTATGGCAGATGGCTCGCTTCGCTCTATGGCGTATGGCTCGTTCGCTACGCTCACTTTATGGCAAGACACTCTTGCCATAGGCCATACGCTATAGGCCATAGAGCGAAGCGAGCCATACGCTACTTCCGCCACACACTCGCGAACCACGCCTGCCGCGCCCGTGGCACGCCCGGCGGACGGTAGTAATGTTCGAGTTCGCTGAAGCCCGCCTGCATGAGCAGGTCGCGCCACTCGGCTTCCTCATGCCACACCCCATAGCGTCCGCCACTCCACCCTTCCTGATTCTTCCCACGCGGATTCGAGGAAAAGAGCACCCCGCGCGGCTTGAGGCACGCGCGCAGCTCGGTCAGCACGCGGGGCAGCTCTTGGCGCGGGACGTGAAAAAGCGAGGCGTTCGCGAACACCCCATCAAATCGTTCTGGTGGCAATGCGAGCTTCAGAAAATCCTGGTGCCAGACCTCGCAGCCACTATAGGCGCGGGCCATCTCCACGAATCGCGCGGTGCCATCCACGCCAATTGGGTCGTGCCCTAACTCGTGCAAGATCTTGAGATCGCGCCCAGGACCACAGCCAAAATCGAGGATCGCGAACCGGTGCGTGCCTTCGATATGGCGCAGAAGCGCGGCGATGTTTTGGCTGACGTCGTGGTCTTTCGTGCCATGCCAAAAGCTCTCCGCCGTGGCTTCGTAGTCCGCCAACGTTTTGGCGGTGATATGCAACAGGTCCGAATCTGGGATCGCGTGTGACACGGGGATTCCTGAGGCGCTTCCCCGAGATGTCCTCACCTCGGGTGACACGCTGCCGAGGCGATTACTTCTTGCCCTTCGTGGCTGCCTGTTGCAGACGGGTGTTGCTGTCTTGCTTGGCCTTGGCCGCGTTGGCGCTTCCCGTCTTGTGGGCGTCCTTCTGTTTCTGGTCGCGCTGTTTCGATTTCAGTGATTTGTCTCCCATTGCTGCCTCCATTCGGCGGACGAAATTGTCGGAGAACCGAGCATGACAGTCGCGACCACGATGAGCAAGCGGGTGCGCGGACTCCTGACGCGATGATGCGTCGCGCATATTTCTTTGGACCCGCATTGTATATCCGGGGGGATGCGCCTATGGTGCCCTTGTAGTTGTCCTTTCTTGGCAGCGAGTTGGTTCGAGAATATGCAGGCCCCTGGAACCGTACTCATGGTTTCTGGGGCCTTTGTGTTTGTTCTTGGAGGTTAGTAATGGCGACGAAATTATTTGTAGGAAATCTTCCCTTTAGCGCGACGGGCGCGGAGCTGGAAGGATTGTTTGGTCAGGTCGGCGCGGTCACTTCATCGAATGTGATTTCCGATAAATTCACCGGTCAGTCCCGTGGATTTGGCTTTGTGGAGATGAGTAGCACGCAGGATGCGCAGGCGGCGATTGAGAAATTCAATGGCTACGAACTGCAAGGGCGCGCGCTGACCG
>JABFSC010000043.1 GCA_013140885.1 Deltaproteobacteria bacterium
GATGCACGAGGAACAGTTGAAGAACCTGGGGCAACGCGCGCAACCCGTGCGCGTGGCGCTTACTGGCGGAACAGTGAGTCCAGGCATCTTCGAGGTTATGGCCGTGCTGGGTCGTGAGCGGACCTTGGCGCGGTTGGCGCGCGCGGTGGCGGTTGGACAATAGCCGCGTGCGATGGGGCTAACCTTGACATCCACCCCGGCCTTTCCTATCTTAGTCCCCTGCTCTTGTTGAGGTGTCGGCTAATTGGTAAGCCACCTGACTCTGGATCAGGGCACTGTAGGTTCGAGTCCTACCACCTCAGCTTCCTTTCTCTTCCTTCTGTTGGTCCCATCGTCTAGCGGTTAGGACGCCGGCCTCTCACGTCGGTAGCACGGGTTCGATTCCCGTTGGGACCATCTCTCCTACGCTGTCCTCCCTCATCCGAGCGATGAAAGAAAAAATCTTTTGTTCGTCGTCCTTTCTTTGTGAAAATATGTTATGTTGTGCCGAGCTGGAGTTGTCGAAATAACTAATGAGGTGGGTGAGGAACGGAGAACCAACGCTATCAAATGGTCACTACTGGTTACCAGAGATAAGGAGTCATTCATGGAAAGCGGTCGGAGTGAATTCGAGAAACTCATCAAGGATGATCGTGCCAACCGGGAGAGTAAAGCCTGGCGCGGGACATTGATCGACTATCTCGAGAAGGTGAGGCAAGACCCGACTATGACGCGACTGGCGCATAGTCGTATCTACGACATGATTGTGTCCCACGGCATGTCTGACATCACGGCGTCCGATGACCCGCGCTCGAAGCGGCTCTATAAGGACGAATCACTGAAAGTCTACAACTTCTTCAAGGATGAGTTTTTCGGCATTGAACGCACCGTCGCCCAGATTGCCCGGTACTTTCATTCCGCCTCCTTGAAAGGGGAGGAGAGCCGACAGGTACTCTACCTGATGGGCCCCGTGGGCTCTGGCAAAAGCTCGCTGGTGGAAAAACTGCAACGCGGCCTAGAGAGCGTGGAGCCCGTCTACGCGATCGAAGGCTGTCCCATGTTCGAGGAGCCGTTGCATCTCATTCCTCGCCATCTGCGCAAGGAATTCGAGAAGATGCTGGGCGTGCATATC
This sequence comes from Deltaproteobacteria bacterium, assembly GCA_013140885.1. GTDB lineage: Bacteria > Desulfobacterota > Binatia > Bin18 > Bin18 > JABFSC01. Next base: position 1,112 of record JABFSC010000043.1, read on the forward strand.
GAAGGCGACCTGTGCCCGACTTGCCGTTTCCGCCTCAAGGAGGAATATGGCGCGCGCTACGAGGAGTTCCCGGTCGCGACAGTGTCGTTCTCGAAACGGAACCGCAAAGGTATCGGTGTCGTCCCGCCAGTTGATCCCAACAACCAAGACACGTCCGTGCTGATCGGGTCCGAGGATATTTCCAAGCTCGACAAGTATTCGGAAGGGGACCCGCGCGTGCTCGAACTCAACGGGGCCTTTAATGTTGGGAACCGCGGCATGGTCGAGTTTATCGAAGTCTTCAAGAACGAAACCGAATACTTGCACGCCATGATTACCGCGACGCAGGAAAAATTCATTCCCGCGCCTGGTCGCCACGGGACGATCTACGTGGATTCAGTGATCGTCGCGCATTCGAATGAAGCGGAGTGGCAGAAGTTCAAGGCCGACCACACCAACGAAGCCATTCTTGATCGGATCGTCGTGGTGAAGGTGCCCTATAACCTGCGCATGTCGGAGGAAGTGAAGATTTATCAGAAGATCCTGCGCAATTCGGATTTCCGGGCCCACGTCGCGCCCCACACGTTGGAAATGGCCTCGATGTTCGCCGTGCTCTCACGCCTCGAGCAATCCCCAAAATGCGATCTGGTGACGAAACTACGTCTCTACAACGGCGAGGAAGTGATTGAGAAGGGGCGGACGAAGAAGATCAACGTGCAGGAGCTGCGTGAAGAGGCGAAACGGGAAGGGCTGAGCGGCATTTCGACCCGCTTTATTATGAAGGCGCTCGACAACGCGCTGTCGGAGTCTGGTCGCTGCATCAACCCGATCAATGTCCGCGAGGCGTTGATCAACATGATTAAAGATCAAGATGTCGCCGATGACACCCGTAAGCTGTATCTTGAATTCCTCCAAGACATTCTCCATAAGGAATATCTCGAACTGTTAGAGAAAGAGATCACCAAAGCCTTTGTCTACTCTTATCAGGAACAGGCCGATGCGTTGTTCCAGAATTATCTGGATCACGCCGAGGCGTATGTGAACAAGACGAAAGTCAAAGACCGCAATACGCGCGAAGAACTCCAGCCGGATGAAGGGTTCCTCAAGTCCGTCGAGGAACAGATCGCGATTATCGGTTCCGCGGCTGATGGGTTCCGCCAAGAAGTCATTGCCTATCTCTGGGCGGCCTCGCGGCGCGGCGAGCGGGTGGCGTACCAGAGTTATGAGCCGCTGAAGGACGCGATCGAGAAGAAGCTGATGAGCTCGGTGCGCGACATGAGCCGCGTCATCACCAAGGCCCGGACTCGTGACGAGGAGCAGATCGGCAAGTACAACACCATGGTGAAGAGTCTTCTTGACCAGGGCTATTGCGAGTATTGCGTGGATGTGGTGCTGAAGTACGCCGCGAACAATCTGTGGAAGGATTAACCCAATGACTCTCAAGCCGGGGGAGCAAACCCCCGGTTATCCTCATGCGTCGCTCGACGGCCTCCCTTAACCTGGTCACGTGAGGCGGGGAAGGTCGTTTGGTTTTTTCCGGCGAAGAGAAGAGGTAGTGAAAACCATGTTAGAGACTATTTTCCGACCGTACTCATCTTCAGATGCCCTACGCTCGGATCGGAGCGCGACCGATCGGCAGCGTCACCGCCAGAAGGTGCGCGAATCGATCCGTGAGAATATCGCTGACCTGATCGCCGAAGAGTCCATCATCGGCAAAGACAAAGACAAGATCATCAAGGTTCCAATCCGTGGCATGAAGGAGTATCGCTTCATTTACGGTGAGAACACTCCTGGTGTCGGTCAAGGCGATGGCAATTCGCAACCCGGCCAAGTCGTCGGGAAAGGCGACGCCGAGGGGAAAGGAAAAGGCCAAGATCAGGCCGGAGATCAACCAGGGGTCGATTACTACGAGACCGATGTCACTCTCGAAGAACTCGTCACCATCATGTTCGAGGACCTCGAACTGCCAGACATGGAGCGCAAGGCGTTGCGCGAAGTGATGTCCGAGCGCCTGAGCAAACGTAAAGGGTACCGCAAGGCGGGCATCCGTATTCGCCTCGACAAGAAACGGACCGCCGTGGCCCGCATCAAGCGCCGCCTCGCGGTGCAGGGGGCCGCCACGGAGGAAGAAGGGGATGAGGAAGCGGAGCGCTTTCCGTTCCATCAGCACGATATGATCTACCGTCACACGGTGGAGGATATTCGGCCCGAGTCGAACGCCGTGGTCGTGTGCATCATGGACACCTCCGGCTCCATGGATACGATGAAGAAGTATCTCGCGCGCAGTTTCTTCTTCATGCTCTATCAATTCGTGAGCACCAAATATCGCAATGTCGAGATCGTCTTCGTCGCCCATCACACCGAAGGGCGCGAGGTGACCGAGGAGGAATTCTTCTACAAGGGAGAATCGGGCGGTACGTTCATCTCCTCTGGCTATAACAAAGCCCTCGAGATTATTCAGGAGCGCTACCATCCTACCTTGTGGAACGTGTATGCGTTTCATTGTTCGGATGGCGATAACTTTGAATCCGACAATCCCGCCGCGATCAAAGCCGCCAAGGAGTTGTGCGAAGTGTGCAATCTTTTTGGCTATGGTGAGATCAAGCCGCTGGGCTCCCGCTACTATGAAAGCTCGATGCTCAACATCTTCCGTCGCCTCGAAGCTGAGAATTTTCAGACTGTCTTGATTGAACGCAAGGAAGACATCTGGCCGAGTTTCAAGGCGTTCTTGGCGCGAGAGAAGGCAACCGAAGCCACCGTTTCCGCTTCGGCGTGAAGCGTAAAAGGACGAAAGCACTATGGCAGACTGGGACGTCAAGGACCTGGAGTATTGGGACTCCCGTATTCGCGAGAAGGTCGAGGAATTCGGCCTGACGTGCTATCCACAGGAATTCGAGATTTGCGATCATTTTCAGATGTTGGGCTACATGGCGTACTCTGGAATGCCGTCGCACTATCCGCATTGGTCGTATGGCAAAAGCTACGAGAAGCTCAAAACCATGTACGACTATGGCGTGTCTGGCTTACCCTACGAGATGGTGATCAATTCGAGCCCGGCGCTCGCGTATCTCATGCGCGATAATACGCTGTGCTTGCAGATTCTCACCATCGCTCACGTCTACGGGCATAACGATTTCTTTTGTAATAATTTCACCTTCAAGAGTAGTACGCGGGCGGAGTTGACGCTGGATATCTTTAAGGTGCATGCCGACCGGGTGCGAAGTTATGTCGAGGACCCCTCGATTGGCGCGGAGAAGGTGGAATATATTCTTGATGCGGCGCATGCCACGGCGATTCAATGCCGCCGTAATCTCGCCATCAAGAAATTGACGCTGAACGAGCAACGCGAGCGGGCGCTGGCTGAGTCACAGCCGACACTGGATCCATTCCAAAAAATTCACAAACGGCAAGAATATATCCAGCCCGACCTGCAAAAGATTCCGCTCATTCCCGAAGAGGACCTGCTGCTCTTCATTCGCGATTACAATCCTCATCTGAGCGAATGGGAAAAAGACCTGATTTCCATCGTGCATCAGCGCGAGCAATACTTCATTCCGCAGATTGAAACGAAAATCATGAATGAAGGCTGGGCGAGTTTCTGGCATCGGCAGATTCTCCACAGCCTCGATCTCCCGCAGGAGCTGCACCTGGAATTTCTCGTGCGGCATAACCAAGTGGTCCGTCCGTTCCCGCGTGGGCTCAATCCGTATTACCTGGGCTTGAAGTTATTTGATGACATCAAGCGACGGCACGATGACCCCACGCCGGAGGAGATTGAGAAATACGGCAAGCCGACGAAAACCGGCATGCAGGCCATCTTCGAAGCGCGCGAGGTGGACCGTGATGTCTCGTTCTTGCGTCGGTTTCTCACCGAGGAAATGATGCGGGAGATGGACATGTTCGAATATGAGCCCCGCGGTGATGAGATGGTCATCTCGAAAGTCTCGGACAGAGACAGTTGGCGTGAGGTCAAGGAGACGCTCATTAAGAATGTGGGCATGGGGTCGGTCCCTTCGATTAAAATCGAGGACGCGGACTACAACCACAATCGCGTGTTGTACCTCAAGCATTACCATGATGGGCGTGACTTACAGTTGGAATACGCCGAGCGCACACTTTCGTACCTGCACCGCTTATGGCGACACGAAGTGATCCTGGAGACAGCGGTCAACGGCAAGAAAGTCCTGTTGGCCTACAGTGACAAAGGGTTCGCGACCAAGCCGCTGAAATAAGTCAAAGGCGGTTCGGAGTCCAAAATAGTTCGGAGTCAAAGGCAGTTCGGAGTTCGGAGTCTAAAATAGTTCGGAGTTGAAGAAGTGAGAAATTTCTCGCTCCGAGTTTTGGCTTTGGCTCCGAACGGCCCCTGACTCCGAACTCCGAACGGTCCTCGATTCCGAACGGCCCCCGACTCCGAACTGTATATGACTTCCCTTCCTTCCCACCCCAAGTTTCAACACGGCCTCGATTTGATCCTTGAAGCGGTCGCGGAGCTGCAAGCGGAGACGCCGGGCGTTGCGAGGGATGGCGAAATCTACACACAACAGTTACAGCGGGTTGGGCGACTCCGGGGCCGCCCGCTGTTTTTTCCCTACATTGGTTCGGGCCTCGGTCGCGGGGCCCGGGTACAAACCGCCGATGGTCGGTGGCTGCTCGATTTCGCGATTGGTATCGGCGTGCATTTTTTTGGTCATAGTCATCCCGACCTTGTGCGAACCGCTCTGACCGCCGCCGCGAGTGATGTGGTGATGCAGGGGAACCTCCAAGCGAATAGTGAATATGCGGACCTGCTTGACCTACTGCTCGCGCACTCCGCGCCACAACTGACCTACGGTTGGCTGTCGCTTCCTGGGGCGGAAGCGAATGAAAATGCGCTCAAGCTGATTCGTTATCATCAGCAACCAGCACGGGATGTGATCGCCTTTCGCCGTTGTTTTCACGGGCGCACCACGACGATGGCGGAAATTACCGACCGGCCAGATTATCGGAAGGGACAGCCCACGCGAGAACGGGTGTTCTATCTTCCCTTCTACGACGCGGACGACCCCAACAGTACCCAAAACACATTGTCCGCGCTCCGAGTCATTCTCGACCAGCACCCTGGAGAAATCGCTGTCTGTGTCATGGAACTCGTACAGGGGGAGTCCGGTTTCCAAACGGCTCCACGTGAATTCTTTGTCCCACTGATGGCGACGTTAAAGGAGCGCGGGATCACGATATGGGTGGATGAGATTCAGACCTTTGGTAGGACCGGTGCGCTCTTCGCTTTCCAGCAGCTCAACCTTGCTGAGTATGTTGATGTGGTGACGGTCGGCAAGCTGTTGCAGAATAGCGCGGTGTTGTTCCGTCAGGACTATCAGCCCGACCCGGCGCTGATTTCCGGGACCTTTGCTGGCACGACAGTGGGCATGGCGGTTGGGCGACGGATCGTCGAAAAACTCCTGCAAGAAAACTACCTGGGACCGGAAGGAAAAATCGCCGCTCTGGGGCAACACACCCACGACGCACTCGCTCGTCTACAAACCGAGACCTCCGGAGCGATCCGCGCCATCAGTGGCATTGGCGCGATGTGGGCGTTCGAGCCGACGGGGGCGTCGCATGACGGGATCAAGGCGCTTCTTCAGGCATGCTATCGCAATGGGCTCATCCTCTATTACGCGGGCGTTGGCGCGGGGCCATATCGAGTGCGCATGTTCTTGCCAGGGGGAGTCGCGACCCCGGAGGATGTGGATGAAGCGCTCCGCATTCTCCGGTTCAGTATGGCGGAACTCTCACACTAAAGAGAGACCGCCCAGTGCGCATGTGCATGGAGAAGCAGCAGAAGGAATGCGTATGCCTCTCACCAATGGCGCTCGCGCCGTCAACGATAACGTCGTCTCCATCGTCTCGCGGGACGAAGCGAAACGACAAGAAGTCCACATCCCGTTTCTTATCCGCGAAGCACGCCTCACGGACGCCGCGCCGATTCTGCGCCTCGCGCGGCTGCTCGACTCCATCAACTTGCCGACCGAACGCCGAGATATGGACGCGCTGCTCCATCGTTCCGTGCGGTCGTTTCGCGGTAAACTGAAGCAGCGGGACGAAGGAGCCTATCTCTTTGTGATTGAGGAGCAGGCTCCGCGACGGATTGTCGGGACCGCGATGATGATCGCCAAACACGGGACGCCGGAGTCGCCCCACTACTATCTGGAGATGGCGACCGATCAGCGTTACTCCAAGACGCTCAAGACGATGTTCAAGCATACCTATCTCACCCTCCGTCGTAACATCGACGGTCCGACGGAGGTGGGCGGACTGATTGTCGATCCCACCTGTCGTCACCATCCGGCCCGCATTGGTAAACAGCTCTCGTTTATTCGCTTTCTGTACCTGGCCATGTATCGAGACCGATTTGAGGATGAGGTGCTGGCCGAGATGCTGCCACCATTGACCGAGACCAAGGACAGCTTGTTTTGGGAGTGCTACGGCAAGCGGGTCACTGGTCTCGACTTCCGCAAGGCCGATAAACTCAGCACCAAGGACAAGGAGTTCATTGAGACGCTCTTTCCGTCGATCCCACTCTACGTGTGCATGTTTCCCGTTGAGGTACAGGAGCAGCTTGGCAAGGTTGGGCCTGACAGCCAAGGGGCCGTGTATCTTTTGGAAAAAGTGGGGTTCCATTTTCTCCGGCATATCGATCCTTTCGATGGGGGGCCGTATTATGGCGCCAAGGTCGAGGACCTCATGCTCGTACAACGGTTTCGTCGGTACCGTCTTGTGGCCGACCGTTCGAATCGCTCGGCGGCGACTCAGCATGAACTCTTGATTGGCTGGGAAGGCGCGAAAGGATTCCGCGCGGCGCAGGTAATCGCTGAACCGGAAGCCTCGGTCTTGTTCTGTTCAGCGGAAGTCTTGAAGGCGCTTGATCTCAAGGAAGGGATGGAGGTCGGCGCGATTCCCTTCGTGTGAGTACGACTATGGCGACGCGCGTAGTGCTGATGGGTGACCCGACCTATTTCTCGATTCGGGCCGGAGCAAATCCACATACCCGCACGGCGTGGGGCCGGCGGAAAAGCGTTGATCGTCACCAAGCGATTCACCAATGGCACGCCTTCGCGCGGTTGTTGTGTCGCTTCGGGGTGCGGGTGCTAGTCGTTCCTCCGGACCCAACGCTCACGGGTTTGGTGTACCCCGCCAACGCCGGTTTTCTTTCCCCGCTTGATGCGGTGCTCCCTAGCTCGGAAAAGATATTCTATCTGGCGAATCTCCTGCCGAGTCGTGCGGGGGAACAAGCGGTGTATCAGGCGTTTCTTGAAAAATGTGGCTTTCATCCAGACGTCATAAACGCGCGATTCGAGGGCGAAGCGGATTTTTTTCCTGTCGGTACCCGATATGTCTTCACGTATGGACGGGTGGAAACTCAGCGGTTTCGTTTACAGTGGGGACTGCCGCCCTACCAGCGCGTCTATGGATTCCGTTCGGAGATTGGTGCGCTGATGGAATTACAACAAATTGTGACTCCCTCCGAGGTTGTTCCGCTCGAACTGTGTGACGAAGCCTATTACCACGGGGACACAGTTCTCTGCGCGTTTGGACCTGAGCGCCGGTTTCTGCTTGCGTATCTTGAAGCGCTCGTGCCTCAATCCGCCCATCGTCTTCGTGAACTCTGGAAAGATAATGTGATTCCGCTGAGCGCCGCTGATGCGGCCTTGTACGCGGCAAACTCATTCACGTTGGCGCAAAACGGAAAGTCCGTGCTCTTCATGCCAGGAGGCGTGAGCGCGCGGTTGCGGGATCAGGTTCGTGAGCGTGGGGTTGAGCCCATCACGATTGATGTCTCGGAATTTTTGCGGAAAGGTGGTGGCGCGGTGAAGTGTATGATCGGAGATTTAGGATCAGAGGATGAAAACGGGCTGACGCCAGAGCAACTCGCGTTTCGCCACGATCGAGACTATCGGGTACTTTTTCCCTCGGCGAAAGCCGAGGTATGATACCCCACGGATGGGAGGACAGCATGCCGATCTATGAATATCAGTGCAACAAATGCAACAAGCGCGTCTCCGTACTGACCTTGCGAGTGAGCGAAGAGGTCCAACCCGAATGTGATCGCTGTGGCAGCAAGAAACTGTCACGACTGATGTCCCGGTTCGCGATGGTGAAGTCAGAAGAAGCGCGGCTCGACGCCCTGGCTGATCCGAGTAATTTTTCCGGGCTTGATGAAAACGACCCCAAGAGCATGGCCAAACTGATGCGCAAAATGGGCAAGGAAATGGGCGAGGAGATGGCGGGTGAAGACTTCGACCAGATGGTGGAGGACTTGGAGGCGGGGAAGATGCCGGATGACGGTGGAGGTTTGGGCGGTGGGGACTTGGACTGACGTTGCGTCCAAGGTCTAAAGTCCAAGGTCCAAGGTCAAGACAGTCTCAAGTCTCAAGTTCCAAGTATCGGGTTCTCACCGCAGTCCTCAGTCCTTTTCCCTTTTTCTCACTTTTGACTTTTGCGCTTTGACTTTTGACTTTTGACTTCTCCCCGCCTTCTCACGTGCAAAGCTAGCTGAGCGCCTCCAGCAAAACGACCGCTTCCGCCATCATCCCTTCTTCCCGTCCCACAAAACCCAGCTTCTCACCAGTTGTCGCCTTGATGTTGACATCGCGGGGATCGACTTCGAGTACGGCCGCCAACTGTTGTTGCATGGCTTCGCGATACGGCCCGAGTTTCGGTTTCTCCGCCAGAATCGTCAGGTCCGCATTGCCGACCCGAAAGCCCCGCGCTTTGACGAAGTCCATCACCACGCGCAGCAGGGCGATACTGGATGCGCCTTTGTAGCGGGGATCGGAATCCGGGAAATGGCGACCAATGTCGCCCTCGCCAATCGCGCCCAGTAAGGCGTTGCTCAAGGCGTGACACACCACGTCGGCATCCGAGTGTCCCAGCAGCCCTTTCTCCCACGGGATTTCCACCCCGCCGAGAATCAACTTACGGTCCGGCACCAGCCGATGAATATCGACGCCCTGGCCAATGCGCACACTCACTGTGATTCCTTTCCCATGAGCTGCCGCGCATATTGCATCATGGTCTGATACTCGAACGGCTCTTCTTGCAGGGTCGTGGGATTCCACATCCGACGTGGCGCGGCGGGCAAATCGCCCCCGTAGACGTGAATCGCGTACAACGTGTGGTCGAGCGGATTCTCGATGGCATGAATCACGTCCGTGCCTAGCACCAAGACATCCGCTGGTTTGAGTTGCCGATCCCCGGCGGCTTCCAGACCCTCGCCACCGCGACGATAGAAATAGTTATTTTCCTGTCCTTCGTAGACGCCAATCACGGCCCACATAAGATGGTTATGTGGAGGGCTCTTGAATTTCGGAGGCACGGCGGCTCTGAGGATCGTCAGGTCGGGGGAGCGGTGGATCACGAAATCCCCCATGCGTCCTTCGCCGATGGGCTTGGCCTGGCCCATCGCGTCGAGCGCCTGTTTCACCTCGCCGGGGTTGCGGAGTGCTTCAGTGAGCAGTTCTTTCACGGCACCGTCCGATTTTCCTTGGCACGCGGTCGCGAATGCTTCGATGTTGAACATGGGCTTCCTCCTTGTTAGCTCGCGTTTTCACTGATTTTGTTCTATGAGGGCAATGGTCGGCAACATACCACTTGCACAATGAGAAAGGGAGGGACGATTATGATTCACGGCATTCATCATACGGCGATTTCGACGAGCGACATGCAACGGGCGTTGCGGTTTTATCGAGACTTGATCGGCTTTCAGGAGGAGTGGTCCTCGACCTGGAAGGTAGGGACCGAGGTCGTGGATAAAATCGTGGGGCTCAAGAATTCCTCGGCACAGGTGGTGATGCTCAAGCTGGGGGATGCGCACATCGA
>JABFSC010000569.1 GCA_013140885.1 Deltaproteobacteria bacterium
TGTTCCTAACCCGGACTAAATTGTAATGTGGAGAAGGACATGTATGTGCGCGGCAGAGCGCAAAAACGCAGTGCGCGGCGATTGAGCTCCTCCACATTATCCTGAGAGTGTCCTCCTATCCGGCAGAGCCGGAGAAGGAGGAAGTATGGTTGAGAAGTATGTCACGCAGCCGAGTGCACGAGCGCGGCTGCAGCAGAGTGTCTTTGGTCCTTATCTCCCACTATTGGTGCAGAGCCTGGAGCAAGCCGAGTATGCGGCGGAAACCATTCGGCTCCATCTGCGCGCAGCAGTCCGGTTTAGCAAGTGGCTGCAGCGGCGAAAGATAACACTGAGCGATGTCAATGAAGCCACGGTGGAAGGCTATGTCCAGCACGAACAGCGGAAGACACCGAGCAGCTCTGGACCACGCCCCTACAAGGCGATTGGCCTGCGGCGTCTGCTCCGCGTGTTGCGACAGCACAGCGCTCTCTCCGCTCCGATCGACACTGGGGCGCACTCCAGTGTGGAGGAGTGGCTGCGCACCTTCGCCGACTACCTGGAACACGTCACCGGCTGTGCGTCCACGACGCGGATCAACTACCTGCGCAACGCGCGCCGCTTGTTCCAGGAGCTGTTTGCCGATGGCGAGGTGGAATGGGAAAAGCTGACGGTTCTAGTCCTCACCCAGTTCGTGCGACATGAAGCGGCGAAGTTACAGCCCAGCGCGTGTGGACAACCCGTCACCGCGACGCGGGCCTTGATTCGGTATCTGGCGTTTCGAGGCGTGGTGTCCGAGGGCTTGCTCGGAGCGGTACCCGCCGTCTTGACGAAGCGACACGCCACCATTCCCCGCGCGATTCCGGCTGCCGACGTGGAACGGGTGATCGCTTCCTGTGTCGAAGGAGCGCGCTACGGGCTGCGCGAAAAGGCTATCGTGCTGCTCTTGGCGCGGCTTGGCTTGCGCGCGGGAGAAGTCATTCGCCTCCGGCTCGACGATATCGATTGGGGACGCGGTTGCATTCGGGTCCCTGCGGGCAAAACCCATCGCGAGCGCAGTCTGCCGCTGTCCCAAGAGGTTGGTGACGTGCTCGCGGCGTATTTGCAACATGCTCGTCCGACAAGCGTCCATCGGGAGTTATTTCTCCGCTGGCGGCCTCCCTTTTCCCCCTTGCAGAGTTCGACGAGCATTAGCACGCTGACCCGGAAGCTCCTGCGCCGTGCGGACATTCGCGTGCACCGGGCAGGGGCTCACACCCTACGCCACAGTTTAGCCACGGGCTTGGTCTGCAACGGCGTCAGCTTCAAAGTCGTGGCGGATGTGCTCGGCCATCACGCCCTGGCGACCACTGAAATCTACGCCAAGCTGGACTTGGGATCGCTGTCACAAGTCGCGCTGCCGTGGCCGGGAGGTGCACAATGACAAACACCGATCTCCTCCTCCATGTCGAAGCGTATGTCGGGTTGCGCCAAGCCCTGGGCTACACGGTCCGATCCGATGAGAAACTCCTGAAGGACTTTGTCACCTTTCTTGCGTCGCGCCATATCCACGGACCGATTCGCGCGCAGTGGGCTATCGATTGGGCGTGTCTGCCTGCCCCCAGGCGCGGCCCCTCAGGACAAGCTACGCGGTTGCAAGTGGTTCGGGGCTTCTTATCTCATGTGCGCGCGACGTGGCCAGACACGGAAGTGCCCGGCCCTGGCAACTTAGCGCCCATTCACCGCCCCACTCCGTACCTCTATACTCCTCGGGAGATCGCGGCACTCTTCCACGCCGCCGCCACCCTCGGCCCGCGCAACTCTTTGCGTCCGTACACGTATGGTACCGTGATTGGCCTGCTAGCAAGTACCGGACTGCGTATCGGCGAAGCCTTGCGCTTGCAGGTGACCGACGTGCGACTGGACGCAACGCCCCCGCATCTGCACATCGTGGCAGGGAAGTTTCGCAAGTCGCGCTTGGTGCCGTTGCATCCGACCACGGTAGAAAAACTGAGCGCCTACGCCCAGGAACGGAAACGACTGCACTACGATGCACTCTCGGACGCGTTCTTTGTGTCTGAGGCGGGCAAGCCGCTCAGCTATGATGCGTGTCGCGACACGTTTGCCACGCTCCTCGTCCGTGCCGGTATTCAGCCACCCGTCAGAGGTGGACGGCCTGGCCTCCATGGACTCCGTCATACGTTTACCGTGGAACGAATGGTGGAGTGGCAGCGGGTGGGCTTGCCCCTCAAAGAGTTGCTCCCCACGTTGTCGGTGTATCTGGGCCATGTCCAGCCGGCGCATACCTATTGGTACCTGACGGCCACGCCAGAGTTGCTGACCCCAGCGGCGGACGCGTTTCAACAGTATGCGAGGCAAGGAGGACACCATGGCTAAAAAGCTCGCGCTCACGGAGAGTAATGCCCCGCTCGTCGGCCCGCTCTTACAAACCTTCTTCTTGGATCACCTGACCCGCCAGAAGCGCGCCAGTCCCCAGACGATCCATGGCTATCGCGATACCTTTCGCTTGCTGGTGCACTTCCTCCAGACGACGATCGGCAAAGAACCGGCTCGGCTTGTGATGACGGATCTTGACGCGTCCGCCGTGTTGCAGTTTTTGGAGTATCTCGAAGAGCACCGCCATAACCAGGTCCAGTCTCGCAATGTTCGCCTTGCTGCCATTCGGTCCTTCACTCGCATGGTAGCGCTGCACGATCCGGCCAGTGTCGGGATTGCCACGCGCGTCTTAGCGATCCCGGTCAAACGCAGCAACAAACGGCTCGTGGGCTATCTCACCCGACCGGAAATGGACGCGTTACTGGCTGCCCACGATCTGCAACACTGGACCGGGCGTCGGGATCATGCGTTGCTGCTGACGCTGTACAACACCGGCGCACGAGTCTCGGAAATGACGACCCTTCAGCGTACCCACGTGACATTCGGCCTCAAGCCTTTCGTGCAGTTTACCGGCAAGGGACGCAAAGAGCGGGCCGTACCACTCTGGCCGACCACCACGCGGACGTTGCAGGCGTGGTTCAAGGAATTGGCCGCAGACCCACGGCACGGCACTATGGCGTTTCCCAATGCGCGGGGAAAACCGCTCACCCGTGATGGCGTTCACTACCTGTTAGAGGAATGCGTCGCCCGCGCCATTGCGCATTGTCCGAGTTTAGCGACCAAACGGATATCACCACATGTGCTGCGCCACACCGTTGCCATGCATTTGCTCCAGGCAGGGGTGGATCTGTCGGTCATTGCCTTGTGGCTCGGACATGAGAGTATGCAGACCACGCACGGCTATCTCGAAGCCGACCTTGCAACCAAGGAACACGTTCTTGAAAAAATCACGCCTGCAGGACAACCCGTGAAGCGTTTCACGGCGGACGATACACTGCTCCACTTCCTCGCTACGCTGTGATGCCGTGATAATGTGGAGAAAATTGCGCTGAAACCCGCACGGGGTGCGGGTTCTCTACGTATACTCCACATTACAATTTAGTC
>JABFSC010000582.1 GCA_013140885.1 Deltaproteobacteria bacterium
CCCTGACGGCGAGCAGTTGTTCTCGGTCCAGTTCTCGCCGGAACTGTATGGTGGCGCGGTGGTAGTCGCGCTGGTCTTTGGCTTACTCGCGGGGACGGTGCCCGCACGGCGGGCGGCAGGGCTGGATCCCGCGCAAGCGATACGGACGTGACCCATGCCCACACCAATCATTGCGCTCAACGACATTCGTAAAACTTACAACGCGGGCACGCCGATCGCGCAAGAAGTGCTCCACGGCGTCAGTTTCACGGTCAACGAAGGGGAGTTCACCGCGCTGATTGGTCCGTCGGGCTCTGGCAAGAGCACGTTGCTGAATGTGCTTGGCCTGTTGGAGTCGGCGACCAGTGGGTCGTATCAGTTGCATGGCCGGGAGATGGCGCAGGCCAGTGAGGACGAACGCACTCGCGCGCGCCTCTCGACGTTGGGCTTTATTTTTCAGTTTCATCACTTGCTGCCCGCCTTCAACGCGCTGGAGAATGTCCAGATGCCGGGGCTCATGCTTGAGGGTGATTACACCTCGGCCCGTCGAGACGAGGCGCTCGCTCTCTTAGAGGCGGTGGGTCTGAAGGAAGCGATGCGCAAAAAGCCGAACGAACTCTCTGGCGGCATGCAGCAGCGCGTAGCCATCGCCCGCGCGCTCGCGCTCACGCCCAAGGTGGTGCTCGCGGATGAGCCGACGGGCAATCTCGACACCAAAACCGCGGACGACATTTTTGTCCTGCTGCGGCGGTTCAATCAGGAACGGGGCACGGCGTTTGTCATTGTGACGCATGACCCGCGCTTGGCGGAGCGGTGTGATCGAAAGATTTCCTTGGTGGATGGGGTGATCGCGGATGATCGACAGATTCGGTGATGCGCGATGAATGATCCAATCCTCATCATCGACGGTTTCAACGTGTTACACGCGGTCGTCTTGGTTGGGCGCGACCGCGCGGGTTGGTGGCAACCGGCGGCGCAACGGCGGCTGGTTGAACGAGTAGAGCAACTCCCGCCTTCCTATCCCACGATCTGGATTGTCTTTGATCGCCGCCCGTCCACGAGTGACGTCCCGCGGGAGGGCATCCCGGAAGAGGTCACAAGCAACGACCCGCGTCTGCGCATCGCGTATGCCCCCTCGGCGGATGATTGGATCGTGCATGAAGTCGAGCGGCTCGCCCCACACCATACGGTCACGGTGGTCACCGCCGACCGGCCATTACGAGATCGGGTCCGGCGAGTTGGGGGATCGCTCCTCTCGCCGCAGTCGTTATTTCCGACTGCCTTACCGTGAGTCCCGGGATTTGATTGAACCTGGCATGCGCTTCTTGACACCTCGCGAGCCTCCCAGCTACAGATGACGCCGCTTATGGCACCACTCACTCCAATTCCCCGCAAACCACCCCGCCTTCACCCTGGCGATCTCATTGGCGTCGTCTCTCCCGCCGCGGCGGTAGGAGAAGACGCGTTACGACGAGGATGCGCGGAACTGGAACGGCTCGGATTCACCGTTCGCATTGGGAACCATGCCCTCGACCGCCATCGCTTTCTGGCGGGCACGGACCAGGCACGCGCGCACGAATTGATGACCATGCTGCGGGACCCCGCCGTTCGCGCGGTGTTTTGTTCGCGCGCGGGATATGGCTCGGGCCGTGTGCTGCCACTGCTTGATTTTCCCGCGCTCGCGCGGCACCCGAAAATCTTCCTGGGCTATAGTGACGCCTCGCTCTTGCTCAATGCGTTTCTGCAACAGGCGGGCTGGGTCAGTTTTCATGGACCCGTCGTCGCTGGCGAGTTCGCCGGTCGCTTCTCCCCGCGCTCGCGAGAGCATTTGCTGAACCTGTTGACTACCGGCCGCGGTGAGGAACATCTGTCATTTCCCCTCACACTGCGTGAGGGTGTCGCCGAAGGACGCTTGCTGGGTGGCTGTCTCTCTGTACTCGTGACCACACTAGGCACGCCCTTTGCCCTTGATACCCGAGGCGCGATCCTCTTTCTCGAAGATGTGGGCGAGAAGCCCTATCGGATTGACCGCATGCTGACGCACCTCAAGCAGGCGGGCCAGCTCGACGACCTCGCCGGGGTCATTTTCGGCGAAATGAGTGGCTGCTTGGGAGAGACGAACGACCCAGCGCTGTTGCTGTCCGTCATCAACGATCTGTTCTCGGGCTACAGCTATCCCGTGGGCTTTGGCCTGCCCGCCGGACATCATGGCGAAAACTTCGCGCTCCCGTTGGGCACCACCGTGCGTCTTGATACGCGACTGCAGGTGCTGACATTTCTTGAATCAGCAGTAGAATGAGCCGCCTATGGACTTCACCACGGTTGATCGCGCACTCGACACCGCCGTCGAACAAGGCGTCTTTCCAGGCGCGGTCGTCCTTGTGAACCAAGCGGGAACGGTTCGCTATCGTCAAGCCTTCGGGTCTCGCAGTCTCGAACCCGAGCGCACCCCACTGACCACGGAGACGATTTTCGATCTTGCGTCCTTGACCAAGCCCTTGGCCACGACCGTGGCGATCATGCTGATGGTCAAGGAGAGGAAATTGCGTCTGGATGATCGCGTCTCACGCTTCTTTCCCAACTTTTCCATGCAAGGGAAGGCGCCCATCACCTTTCGTCACTTGTTGTCACATTCGTCGGGATTCTCCGCCTGGAAGCCCTTCTATCAAGAGATCATCAATCGCGAAGTGCATGAAGGAAAAGTCGGTTTGACCAGCACCCGGAGCGCGCGCGAATTCGTCCATACCCAATTGCAGCGAGAAAAGCTGGAAGCCCCGCCGGGACAGAAAGCGGGGTACAGCGATCTCGGCTTCATGATGCTCGGGGCAACCATTGAAGACCTGAGCGGATTGGGGTTGGATCAGTATTGCCAGGAGAAAATTTTTCACCCGTTGGGATTGTCGGTTCTGACATTTCTCAATCTAGAGTTGATCCGCCGCCACAAACGGCACCTGCCAGTGGAGCAGTACGCGCCAACGGAACGGTGCCCGTGGCGCAAACGGGTTCTGTGCGCCGAGGTGCACGATGATAACGCCTACGCCATGGGCGGCGTGGCTGGACATGCGGGCTTGTTTTCCTCCATTGATGAGGTGGATCGTTTGGTCAGCATCCTGCTTGCCTGTTATCGCGGCGAGCATACGTTTCTCCCGGCGGAGATCGTGCGCCAGTTCTGGACGCGGCAAGATATCGTCCCCGGCTCAACCTGGTGTTTGGGGTGGGATACCCCGTCTCCCCCACCGCAGCGGTCGAGCGCCGGACAGTTCTTTTCCCCGCACTCGGTTGGACATCTCGGCTTCACCGGCACGTCGATCTGGATTGACCTGGACAAGCAGATACACGTGATCGTGCTCAGCAACCGGGTGCATCCCCGACGAGACAACGACAAAATTCAGGCGTTTCGCCCGCTGCTGCACGACGCGGTGATGCAAGTGGTCAGTAGCCAGTAGTCAAAATGTAGGAGTGAAAATCAC
>JABFSC010000215.1 GCA_013140885.1 Deltaproteobacteria bacterium
GCCCTGCTCCTGGCGAAGGAAGGGGCGAAGGTCGTCGTGAACGACATCGGCGTCAGCTCGACGGGTGAAGGACACGATACGACACCGGCTGAAAAAGTGGTCGCGGAAATCACGGCGGCGGGAGGAGCGGCGGTGGCGAATTATGATTCCGTCGCCAGTGTCGCCGGTGGAGAAAAAATCATTGGGACCGCGCTGGAAAAATTTGGCCGCATCGACATCGTGGTGAACAATGCCGGGATTTTGCGCGACCGCATGATCTTCAACATGAGCGAGGAAGATTGGGACGCCGTCATTAACGTCCATCTCAAGGGGTCCTTCGCCTGCACGCGCGCGGCGGCTTCCCACATGCGCCAACAGAAGAGTGGGCGGATCATTAACATGACATCGACCTCTGGGCTGATCGGCAATTACGGCCAAGCGAATTACGCCGCGGCCAAGATGGGCATTGTCGGGCTGACCAAGGCGACCGCGCTCGACCTGGGCCGGTATGGCGCGACGGTCAATTGCATCGCGCCGTTCGCGTGGACGCGCATGATCGGCACGATTCCGACCGAGACGGACGTGCAGAAGCGACGGGTCGAGAAACTCAAGAAGATGGACCCAGGGCTCATCGCTCCGCTCGTGGCATTTCTCGCCAGTGACGGTGCCCAGGAAATCAGCGGGCAAATCTTTGGTGTCCGAGCGAAGGAGATCATTCTCTACTCGCAACCGCGACCGATTCGCCAGATTGCTGACATGGAAGGCTGGACGCCGGAGAAAATCGCCGAAGTGATCCCGCAAGCATTCAAGGGATCGTTCTACAAATTGGATGTGTCAGCGGACGTGTTTCCGTATGACCCGATTGTGTAATAGCTATCAGCGATCAGCCTTCAGCCTCAGCTCAGAAGGTTTGGCTGAGCGCTGAGCGCTGATAGCTGAGTGCCGGCAACGGGTTGAAAATTATGCCAAGCAATGCAAATACCTCCATCATTGATGAAATCTGTGAGTATGCGTTGTCCGTCGCCGCCGAGGTGCCGTGGCTCAATGAGCCGCTGACTCGTGGGCGGGGCAAGGCGTATCTGCTGCAACATATTCCTCGGAACCGCTTGTATAGTGGCGTCACGCGACCAGCCTGGCTCAGTCGTTGCCCCGACCTCGCGGTTGTGCGGAAGACCATTAGCCAGATGCGTGAAGAGTTGGTCTTCGACGACCGCATCGCGCAGCCACACACGTCGATCTTGTGGCAGATGGGGCGGAATATCGGCTTGACCGATGAGCAAATGAACAACGTGAAGCTCGAACCGCTGGTCGAAGTGGCGTTCACGGTGTGGGACAACATCGCCCGCACGCGCCATTGGATCGCCGGGTGGCTGGCCACGTCCGTCGATGAGTTCATTATCTCGACGATGCCCAAGCATAATTTTCAGGCGGAGGCGTGGAAACGCGCGTTCAACCTGAACGATGAGCAAGTCTTCTTTTTCTCGTATCACACGAAAGTCGATGACGATCACGCCGGGCGGCGGGTGTGGGACCCGATCACTCGCCATGTGCATGACGAGAAAACGCGACAAGAAATCCTTGATGGCATGAAGCTCGCCTTGACGGCGTTGCGGTTGTTCTATCAGGGGATTTGTGAGTTGGGGGATCGGTTGGATAGGGCTGAGCTGCAAAGGAAAAACGTATGAACTGGCAAGAAGTCTGTGAACATCCAAGCCTGCAAGATTTACCCTTTAAGATCGAGCTGAACGAGCGAGGAGAGATCGTGATGGCTCCGGTGAAAGTCGTCCATTCCGCTTATCAAGGAGAATTGAGTTTCCTGCTTCGTTCCCAGAGGCAAGGCGGGAATGTCTTGGTCGAATGTGCGATTCATACCGCGAAAGGCACCAAGGTCGCGGATGTCGCTTGGGCTTCGGATGCACGCTTCGCGACAATCAGAAATGAGACTGAATGCTCAATCGCACCCGAAGTTTGTATTGAAGTGCTCTCCCTCAGTAACACGGATGATGAGATCGCCGAGAAGCGGCAATTGTATTTTGACCAGGGTGCGCAAGAAGTATGGATTTGTCATGGCGATGGTGACTTCCACTTCTACGATGCCGAGGGAAGGCGTGAGCAGTCGGTGCTCTTTCCTGACTTCCCCCGGCACATCGATATTTAACGCGGCCTACAATTTCGCTTGCGGATAGTAGGCTGTGGTGCCTAACGCATCGACCGCCGCCCAAAATTCTGGGCCTGACGCATTCCCCACCGCCTCCAGTTCCAGCCGCTGTCGGCGAAAATTCCAACTATCGGGCCGTAACCGTTGCGCTTCGTCGAAATAGCGCTTCGCATCCTGATGATGCCCTTGTTCATACAGATACTGCCCAAGGCGAAAATGCGCCGTCGCGCTGGCGTCATTATCGGTCGGTCCTTGCACGCGCGCGCGGACTTCCTCTGGCGCAAGGGCATACGGACTCGCGTCTCCCTTGGCTGCCCAATCGCGGATCGCATCAATGTAGGTCGTGCGAATCTGCTTGCCAGCGGCGGCGACCTCGGGTGACATTTGCCACGTCGTGCGGTCCATCGTGCGGAAGCCATCGCTTGATCCCGCCGACTCCACCGGACGCACGATGCGACCCTGCTCATTGATCCACACCGCTTGCGGCACGTTCACCATATTGTACAGCTCGGCGACGAGGTGCTTCTCGTCAATCAAGCAAGGGTAGGTGGGTGTCGCGGCCTTCGCGCTGAGCCGATCTTCCCAGCCCATGATGTCGAGCAGTTCCTTGGGCAGTTGCGCTGACGCTGGGCGAATCCAGTCCTTGACCGCCGGAACGCCGCCCGTATCAAAGGCCACGGAGATGATAATGAAATTCTTGTCCTTGAGTTCCGCGTAGAGAGCCTGCCACACTGGCAGGTCGAAGCGGCAGCCTCACCACGAAGCCCAGGAGACCAAGAGGACCTTTTTGCCGCGGTACTGCGAGAGCGAATGCGCGCGGCCATCAAGGTCGGGGAGTGTAAAGTCGGGCGCTTGCAAGGACGCGAGCGCTTGGCCACGCGCACCAGCGGCTTCGCCAAAAAACCACACGCCATGCGTGTCGTCGTGCACAATGGGTTGTCCTTGCGATTGGGCAAGGGCCGTGAGGTTGAACTGCTGACCGTTGGCGCGGACAAACTCCGCTTCCCGCGCGGCTGGGATCGGCACGCAGACATCGTTGAGACACGCGCCTTGCGGCTTGAGTTCCCAGCCCGTGGCGGTGCGCAGGTCGGCCAGCGAGAGCCACAGGTTGTTCCCTTCCGCCGTGGCGCTGGCGACCGGAGACGAGCGATCTCCATACAGAATAGTGACAGGCATATATGCCCTCCTCGAAATGAGATTGAAGAGCGCCGATGGTACGTCGCGGGTGGCTCTTTGGCAACGGAGCGAACGACGCAGCGGTCAGCATGCCCCCACCACGTCGTTACAGAGGCGCGTTTGATCTCTATAATGCCCCGCATGCAACACCCGCTTGAAGGCTTTCGTATTCTCGATCTCTCCCGTGTATTGGCTGGTCCGTATTGCACGATGATGCTTGGCGACCTCGGCGCCGAAGTCATCAAAGTCGAGCGGCCAGGCGTCGGCGACGACACCCGTGCGTGGGGACCGCCATTCGCCGATGGCGAGAGCGCGTATTATCTCTGCGCCAACCGCAACAAGAAAAGTATCACCGTCAACCTCAAGTCGCCTGCTGGGCAAGAAATCATCCGCCAGCTCGCGCGGACCAGTGATGTGCTGGTCGAAAATTATAAAGTCGGTGAACTCGCCGCGCTGGGTCTGGGCTACGAGGACCTGAAGCCGCTCAATCCGGGATTGGTGTACTGTTCCATCACCGGCTATGGGCAGACCGGCCCGGATAAAGACCTCCCAGGGTATGATTTTGTGATTCAGGGGCGTGGGGGAATGATGAGCATTACCGGAGAACCCGACGGCGAACCGATGAAGGTCGGTGTCGCGGTGGTGGACATCACTGCTGGTTTGTATGCCGCCAACGCGATTCAGGCCGCGCTGCTCGCCCGGAGCAAGACGGGCAGGGGGCAAGCGATTGACATCGCGCTGCTTGACGCCCAGGTGGCCTGGCTCGCGAACGTGGGGAGCAATTATCTGGTCTCCGGCGATGCGCCGAGTCGCTTTGGCAACGCGCATCCGACTATCGTGCCCTATCAGTCGTTTCGCGCGCGCGACGGGTTTTTCTGTCTCGCCGTGGGCAATGATGGGCAGTGGCAAAAGTTGTGCGCTCTTTTGAAGCAGGCGGATCTGGCGCAGGACCTTCGGTTCGCGACCAATCCCGCCCGAGTCCAGCACCGGACAACGCTCGTGCCGCTGTTGCAAGCAATTTTCCAAGCGCAAGAGATCGATTTCTGGTTGGAGGAGATCGCGGGTGCGGGGATCCCCTGCGGCCCGGTGCAAACGATTGACCAGGTGTTCACCGACCCCCAGGTGCTCGCGCGCGACATGATCTGGATGATGCCCCATCCCACCGCGGGTGAGGTGTCTCTCGTGGGCTCACCGTTCAAGCTCTCAGAGACGCCAGTGGCGGCGCGCTTGCATCCGCCGCTGTTGGGTGAGCATACTGCCGAGGTCCTAACGGACGTGCTTGGCTATACCGCTGACCACATCACTCGGTTGCGAACGGAAAATGCAATCTGAAGGGGGAAGATATGGAGATGTTCCTGGCGAATCCCGCGTTTCGTGTGTACGCGTTGTGCGTGGCCGTGCTGGGCGTGAAGATGTTGGCGTCCGCCGTCTATACCGGGACGCGGCGACAAAAGGTTGGGGGCTTTATCAATCCAGAAGATGCGACCACCTTTGGTGCGCCTGGGGCGGCGGCGGACGCGGCGGAAGCGCCGGAAGTCTCGCATGCCCTGCGCATTCAGCGCAACGACTTGGAAAACATCCCACTCTTTTTCGCGGTGGGGTTGGTGTACATCCTGAGCGGCGCGTCGCTGACCGGAGCCATCGTCTTCTGTGGACTCTTCACGGTTGCCCGCGTCGCGCACACCTTCGCCTACATGAATCATCTGCAACCCGCGCGCGCGATTTGTTTTGGCATTGGTGGAGTCAGTACCCTGCTGATGATCTTTCGCATCATCCTGAACATCCTCTGACGTGTCAGCCTCGACGGCCGGCGCTCCTCCGGGCGCACGGTCTTGAGTTGTGAGCCCACTCCTTGCGCACTGCCGAGGGTGCTTGCAAATTAAATGCGCTGGGAATATGTCCCCGTATCGACATCCCTTCGTGCAGGTCCATTTCAAGTTTGCTAACCAGTTTGGCGGCGCGAACAACATCAACATCATGCTGAAGGTTGAGAAGGGGGATGTCTTCACCAAGGAGATCCTTAAAAAGATCTTCGACATGACGCTGGCTGTGGACCGGATCGTCGGTGTGAACCACGACCAGGTCGCCTCGATTGGGCATCGGACGACCCGCTATCTCACCGTGTTGGGCGGGACGATCGCCACGCCTCCCGTGATGCGGCGTCCGCCGAAAACCGATGAGGAAGTCGATGATATCAAGAAAATTTGTTACAACACCGAGTCGATCTACGGCCAGCTTGTGTCACTCAATGGTCAAGCGCTCTTGATTAAAGCGAACTTCATCGAAGGACGCATGGACTATCGGCGGATCTTTGACGAACTCAATCGCACCGTCGTTGAGCCCTTTTCCACCGCGGAACACACCATTTGGATCGCCGGCGAACCACAACTCTATGGCTGGATTTATCGGTACGCGAATGAAGTGTACGCCGTGTTCCTTGGGGCCACCGTGCTGGCCTGGCTCCTCCTCTATGCCTACTTCCGCGACTGGCGCGGGGCCTTGCGCCCCACCATCACTGGAGTCATCTCTTCCTTTTGGGGCTTAGGGATGCAATCCTTAGATGGGTTTCGCCATGGATCCCTTGGCGCTCGTGATCCCCTTCTTCGTGACAGCGCGGGCGGTGAGCCACTCCGTGCAAATGCACGAACGCTACTACGATGAATACAGAAAGTGGAACTGGAACAAGGAAAGAGCCATTGTCGCCGCGTTCGCCGAATTGTTTGTCCCCACGACCTCGCATGTCACCTTTTATGCCAGCAACCACCAAGGGGATAATGTGGCCCGCATGATCGCCAATGCGCGGGATTTCGTCGAGAAAAATCCGATGGAAAAAGCGGACTTTCGCCTGGCTGGTGGGCTCATCGGCGTCACCGGGGCCGCCAATGAGGAGATCCTCAAGAATGACATTCTGATGCAAGTGCTCGGCTTTGGCACGATGTTCATCATCATCATGTTCACCTACCGGTCGGCAGTGGCGGCGTTGGTGATGATGGTGACCATGTTCCTGGCGAACGGCATCGTCAACGCCTATATGGGATACCGGAACATCGGGATCAATCTCCAGTCGTTGCCGATCGTGACGGTCGGGCTCGGTTTCGGCATTGACTATGGCGTGTATCTCGTGAGCCGCGCGGTGGAGGAGTATAACGGCGACATCAAGGAAGCCATGCGGATTGGGATCGCTACTGCTGGCAAGGCGGTGAGTTTTACCGCCTTGACGCTCTCGTTAGGAGCCGCCTGTTGGATATTCTCCAGCATTCGCTTCTGCTCGGAGATGGGATTATTGCTGGCCTTGTGGATGATGATTAGTTGGCTCGGTTCCTGCACGCTCGTGCCAGCGATTATCGTCCTGCTGAAACCCAAGTTCTTCCTCCGTGCGGTGGAAGAAGGCATTGTTGGATAAATAAGCCGCCCAGAGCACCTCCATGTCATTGGCGAGCCCGACCAGTTCGTCGCTCGCCAATGACATGCTCTGGGGTTTTCCGACCCACCCCACGTTTCCCCTCACTTAGCGCTTCCCATTAGACGAATGCTTCTCCTACGAATGGAGAGCTGGACTTTTTTCCTCGCGTTGGAAGAAAGTGACGGCAGTGACCGCGAGCGCGCCGATCATGGCGATGCCTGCGGCGCAGAGATACATGGTGGTGAAGTCCGTGTGTTCCAGGACTTGACCAAGTCCGATGGCACTAAACCCAACGCCGATATCGAACGCCATCATCACGGTGGCCAAGGCCGGGCCACGATCATGCATGGTCGAGCGATCAACCACGAGTGCCATGATCGACGGATGGACCGCGCCGAACCCGATCCCTTGCAGCACGGCGGCGAACAACAAGCCCGTCATGGACACGGAATAGGCGAGCACGAGCATCGAGAACGCCAAGAAGAACATGCCCGGAATGATGATGGTCGCGCGGCCAAAACGGTCGGATAAGCGCCCGGAGATGGGCCGCAGCACAACCACGACAATTGAATAGACAACGAAGAACAACCCGGCGTTACCGAGGTGATGCTGTTGCACGAACAGCGGCAGAAATGAGACGACGGTCCCGAAGGTCATGGTCATGCACATGGCGATAAAGCCGGGAAACAGCGCGATACGACTGAAGATCGCGGGTCGTCCGGCGGGATGCTCAGCCTGCTGGTGCGGGCGGATCGGTTCATGGAGAAATTGCACCAACACAAAACTCAACAGCCCGAGAAAGGAGGCGAGCCAGAATAATCCATGAAACCCGATGTGGTCGATTAACGCGACGCCAAGCGCCGGGCCAATCGCCATCGACAAGTTCATCGCCATCCCGTAATACCCCATCGCTTCGCCCCGTCGTGCGGCTGGTGCATTGTCGGCGACGTAGACACTCCCCGCGGTTGTATAGATGGCGATGCCAATGCCATGCAGGAACCGTAGGGCAAACATCACAGGCACCGTGGCCGCGAAGGTATAGAGCGCTGGGGTGATCCAATAGATGAGGGCGCCAATGCGCAGCCCGGTTTTGCGACTCCAGAGATCAACGATGCGGCCAGAGAACGGACGCGTGAGCACGGCGGAGATGGCGAACGCCCCCATAATCAAGCCGACTTGAGACTTGGCGCCATGCAGCTCATTGACGACGAAGAGTGGCAAGACGGCGAACAGCAGGAACATGCTGCCGGAGAACAGGAAGGTACTGGAGCAGATGATTAAGAAATCCCGCGTGAAGAGTTCGTGCGCAGAAGGAGCTAAAGGCTGTGGCGGGGGTGATGGGAGCGGCAATGGCCGTGCAGGTTGTGACACTGCGGGAGTGTAGCGAGTGCATTCTCGAGTGACAAGGGCTCTTGAGTCTGAGGGATTTTCCTTTACCCTCTCTTCTGTTGCAGTGAGGTGAGATTGGTGCGGGTGCGAAGCGATCTTCCCAATAGGGAGCAAATGTCAGACGTGCCGATGAATACCGCACTGCACTTCGGTGCGTATCGGTTGGACCTCCAAAACGAACAACTGTGGCGGGATCAGCAGGTCGTACGGCTGACCGGGAAAGCGTTTGCGATCTTACGCCACTTGGCACAGCACTCGAAGCAGTTAGTTTCTCGGGCTGAACTCTTTCGCGCGGTGTGGTCGGAAACCGTCGTCAGCGAAACGACCCTCACCTCGTGCATCAAAGAGATACGCAAAGCCTTGGACGATGATGCGCGATCTCCGCAGTATATTGAGACCGCTCATCGTCGGGGATATCGGTTTATCGCCACTGTGACTACGGCAGCTCCACTGCCGAGTGCCGAGTTTCAAGTTGCAAGTTCTCCGCTTTCTCCTGCCCCTCCTCCCTTGTCGCTCACTCCTGGTTTTGTTGGTCGTGAACGAGAAATGGCGGAGTTATGCACGAGTCTGGAAAAGGCCATCGCCGGTCAGGGACAATTGACCCTTCTCGTCGGAGAGGCCGGTATTGGCAAAACTCGCACTGCCGAAGAACTGACTGCCCACGCCCGTGCTCGTCATGTTCGCGTTCTCATTGGCCATTGCCATGAAGGGGAAGGGTCGCCGCCGTTTTGGCCTTGGGTGCAGATTGTCCGGTCATACCTGGCTGACCATGACCCAACCCTCGTGCGAACAGCACTAGGGCCCGGCGCCGCGACGATTGCCCAAGTCATTCCCGATATCCACGAGCATCTTCCTGATTTGTCTGTTCCACCTCCCCTGGAGTCCCAACCTGCGCGGTTTCGCTTCTTTGATAGTTTCACCGCCTTTCTCAAGCGTGAGGCAAGCGTGCAGCCGCTGGTGCTCATTCTTGATGATCTCCACTGGGCTGACAGACCCTCTCTCCTCTTACTTCAGTTCTTGGCACGGGAGCTGAGTGACGCACGCCTGTTTATCCTTGGGACCTGCCGTGACTTTGGTGAAGAACCAGGGCATCCGCTGACGCAAACCTTGGGAGAACTGGCTCGTGTCGCTGGTAGCCAGAACGTAGCGCTCCACAATCTCACCGCAAGCGATATCGCTCGTTTTATTGAATTGACGACAGCACGAGCACCAGCCGCCTCTCTGGTAACGGCGATCTTTCAGAAAACCGCGGGCAATCCGTTCTTTGTGACCGAGGTTGTTCATACGCTCCTTCACGAGAGGCAAGGAGAACAGGGGGAAGAACTAAATACTGCGGTGGTGCCGTTGCCACAGCGTGTCCGTGTGGCGGTTGACCACCGCCTCGGCAAGCTCTCCGAATCATGTCGCCACGTGTTGACGACGGCCGCTGTCGTTGGCGGCGTCTTTGACATTTCAGTACTGAAAGCTGTTGAGGACAGGTCTCCTCAACTTCTGTCAGGAGATGCACTGCTCGAGGTTCTTGACGAAGCAGTGGCTGCCCGTTTTGTGAGGCATGACCCCAACAACATTGGGCGCTATCGCTTCTCGCACGCGCTTGTTCGCGAGACCCTCTATGTAACCTTGAACACCGAGCAGCGTGTACAACTCCACCGTCAAGTAGGCGAGGCCCTGGAACGTCTCTGGAATGTGGAGACCGAAGCGTCTCATTCGACTAGCTCAGGACAGGCACTGAGCGAGTTGGCCTTTCATTTCTTTCAGGCCGCGCCTGGAGGGAATGTGAACAAAGCGCTGACGTATGCTATCCAGGCTGGGGAACATGCCACTGCCTTATTCGCCTACGAAGAGGCAGTACGTCATTACCAGCACGCGCTGCAACTCCGAGCGCTCCAACCAGAAGATGAGCTGCAACGGTGTGAACTCTTGCTCGCCCTTGGTGACGCACAACGGCGAGCAGGGAATACGGCCGCGGCCAGAGAAACTTTCCGTGTGGCTGCTGACCTTGCTAGAATCCTGCACACGCACGGGGAGGAAGAACGGGCTCCCGCCCTTTTGGCACGGGCAGCCCTGGGTTTTGCTCCAGGCTTTAGTGGGACTACCGTCTCAGGTGGTGTTGAAGATCCTTTCATTGTGAATCTTCTGGAAGAATCCCTCCAGGCGTTAGGAACGGAAGAGAGTCCATTGCGAGTGCGTGTGCTGAGCCGTCTGGCGATGGAACTCTATTGGTCGAATGACGCCGCGCGGCGAGCCACGCTCAGCCAAGAGGCCATAGCCAGCGCGCGTCAGATGGACGATCCTACTGCACTGGCCGCCGCACTCAATGCTCGTCATGTTGTCTTACAAGAGCCGGGAAATGTTGAAGAACGGCTAGCGATTGCGACGGAGATGATGCGGTTGGCAAGAAAAGTCGATGATAAGGAACTGACTCTGCGCGGCCACATGTGGCGACTCAGTGACTTACTTGAGCTTGGTGACCTGTCGACCGCCGACCGTGAGATTGTTGTGTATGCGCAACGTGCGGAAGAGCTGCAACAACCTTCCTACTTGTGGTTCTTGGCGGTCTGGAACTCCACGCGAATGTGGTTGCGAGGGAACTTTGCGAAGGCGAGACGATTCGCTGACGAAGCCTTGCAAATTGGTCAGCGCGTCCAAGATCCCGACGCCGTGCAATGCTTCATTGCGCAAGTTCTTGGGCAGCGCGCCGGGGTTACTCAGTCGAGTGACATTGAGCTACCAGTGCAGAACCTCGCTGACCGGTACACCGCACTCCCAGTGTGGCGGTCCGCGCT
>JABFSC010000379.1 GCA_013140885.1 Deltaproteobacteria bacterium
GGGATAGCGTGTTCATGGTCGTGGCGTTGCTGCTTGTGTGTCGGTTTCTAAAAGAATGGTTTCAATGTCGTTGAGGACCAGTTGAGCGTTGAAAAGTCCGGTGCTGTAGATGTTGCGCACGTTGTGGTTGGCGTCAAGCAGATAGACTTTGAGCACATGCCGAAAAAGTCCACTCCAGTCGCCGTTTTCTTGATTGAGCTTAACCACGGGTTGGTTGAAGTCGGCCAAGATCGGCGTGAGCTGCGCTTGTGAGGCGGTGGTCAAAAAATGCCAGTCGGTGCGGGGCTCTAGCATGTCGCGGGTCTTGGCGAGATGCGCGGGTGTGTCCCGTTCAGGATCGAAACTCACGGACAGCAGGGTCACGCGCTTAGCGAATGCCGGGTGTTCACTTAACCGGCGGTCAATCTGGTGCAACACCGCCGCCGCCAGCGGACAGCCGCCAACATCAGCGCACGAGGTGTACATGAACGACAAAACGGCGATTTTGCCTTGGGTCAGATCGCGCAGGTGGACCGTTGCGCCTTTGGTATCAAGAAAGGTGTGGTCGGTGACGGTGTCGATGGTGGGGAGGGTGTAGGTGCCTGGTGGCGGTGGCGTGAATTGCGGTTGGACGGCGTCTTGTACGGCGGAGGATTGGGCGTGGATGAGGGTAGGGAGCACGAGGGTGGAGAGGCAGAAAAGGAGATGGGATGGAATGCGCATGTGGAAACTCAGCGGGAAAAATAAGGAACGGTCACTTGATCCCCCTCACCCTAACCCTCTCCCCGGTTGGGGAGAGGGAAATTTCGGAGCTTGCTCACTTCAGGCTATCGCCTAGCCGGGAGAGGATATTCCGCAGAGACGGGTTCAGCGCGCGACCGCCGCGAGTTTGGCGTCTTTGGCCGCTTGCTGCTCGGTATAAATCTGATTCTTGTAAAACTGATCTTGCCCGAAGTGCATGATGTGCGGGCGACCGAGCCCTTCTTTGTTGAAATCGACCGTGAACGTGTGCTTCAGCGTTCTGCCGTCCCAGTTGTATGCCTTGAGGAATTGTTCGTTAGCCTCACCTTTCTTATCCCAGTTGGCGAGCAATGAGGTCGTGAAGTAGACCCGTTGCCCGTCCCAGGACTGCGACACCATGTTCACCTGCGCGCCGATCTTTTGCTCGTGGATTTGTTTGGGCTTCTTGGGATTGGCGACATTGAAGACGCGGCAGGTACCGTCCATAAACGTGTTGACGAAGAGAAATTTGTCGTCGGCGGAAAGGCTGATATCCACCGGCAGCGGGATTTTGCTGGGGTCGCCGATGTCCGCGACCGCGTTGGCCGCGAAGGTGCCGTCCTTCTGTTGGTCGATGAGCCAGATTTTAGAGGTCAGCGCGGTCGCGGTGAACGCATAGTGATTGCGCGGTTGCAGCGCCCAGCGCACTTCCAATGGCGCGCCCGGAACTTGGAACGTCTGTAAGGGTTTGCGCGCATGAAAGTCCCAGATCACCATCGTGCTGCCAAACCGTTTCATCGCTTCTGGGTCCGCGAGCATCTGGCCGAAATCCATCATGTAATTGTTCCAGCCGGTAAACGACGAGGTGAGCATGCGATTGAGGTGCGGTTGCACGCGGACATCGTAGCCGTACTCCGCGCCGTCGGGCATCCATATCGTCTGAATGTATTTGCCTTCGTTGCTGTATTCGACCATGCCGGTTTTGCCGCCATGATCCTTGTCGTTCGAGAGCCCGGTGATGAGCAAACGACCGGGCAGCGGATAGATGGTGTGCGGGCCGACAACGCCACCGGAATCCTTGACGAAGGTGTCGATGGTTTTGGTGAGCACGGGTTTGGACGGGTTGGCTACGACATCGAAAATGAAAATTTTGCTGTCGTCGAGTCCGGAGAGCCAGAGATAGCGGCGGTCATCGGTGAACCCGCCATGATGCGCTTCGTGGCGACCACCGACGGAGACACTGGAAATCACTTTGCCATATTGGTCGGCGCGCGCGGGGTTGGTGCCAATCGTGACCAGTTTATCCGACCCGTCGCCAACACCTTCGGCCCCGAGGGTCCAGACGTAGACGTAATCTTCCACCCCAGTGATCTTGGGCAGATACGGCGATTGGCACGTTTCATCCGCCCGCGCGGACGCGCTCAGGGTGAAAAGTACAATGAGCGCCAAGAGTCCGCTGCTCCATCTATGCTGATGTTTCTCTGACATGAGTTCCCTCCTTAGTGGGTGACGAGACCCGTTTGGTGTGTGGCGAAGAGCTACCAGATCGAATTTATGGACGCAATGGATGATTCACTCAAGATTCGCTTCGATCAACATCGGGCCAGCGGTCTTGAAGGAATAGTGTAACGCCTCAGTGAGTTGCTCGGCGGTGCGCGCGGCGCGGGCTTCGACGCCGAAGCCTTCCGCCACTTTGACGAAGTTGATTTCGGGATTCTCCAGTGACGTGAGCGCGAGACTCGCGGGACCGGGTGTGGCCCGCGCCCGCTCCATTTCCCAGCGGAGAATCGCATAAGCGCGGTTCTTACAGATCACCGTGGTCACGTTCTGCTTCTCCCGCGCCATCGTCCACAATGACTGAATGGTATAGAGCGACGAGCCGTCCCCTTCGAGACACAGGGTGCGTTTTTGCGGCTCGGCGGCGGCGGCCCCGACGGCGCAGGGCAGTCCTTGTCCGATGGAACCACCGGTGAGGGCCATATAGGTGAACGGTGGCGCGCCCGCCGCGAGTCCATAGTAGGCGAATCCGGAGGTGGCCCCTTCGTCCATGACAATGAGATTGTCAGGTTGAGCGGCGGCGACGGCTTGGCACATCGCAAGTGGCGTCAATGCCCCGCGTGGGGCTTGCGGCCGTTCAGCGGCGGGCACCGCTTGCGCGGGTGGTGCATTGAGGGCCTCGGCGAGAGCCACCAGCGCCACTGATGGATCGGTCGTTGGCGGACACAGGTGAATGATCTTGGCGTCTTCAGCGCAGAGTCCACTGCGACTGTTGGGGTAGCCGAAAAAGGCCACCGGTTCACCAGCGCCCGCGAGGATCACCGACCGATAGGGCGCGAGCAGTTGACGCGCGGGTTCGGGCGGATAGGGGATTTTGTCGGGCGACAGCAACCCCGCGCCACGATCTTGCACGGGCGGAAAGGTTGGGGCGAGCACGCGACAGCCGGTGGCGCGCATGACGCGTTCCGCGGCACGCATGCCAGCGGCGCGCAGGGCACGGCCACTCAGTACCAAGGCGGCATTGCCCGCGCGCAGGGCACGAACGGCGGCATCAATATCACTCGAAGTTGGAGCGGTCGGTTCGGGAATTTTGAGCGGAGGAAGTATATTGTCCACCTCGGCCCATTGCACGTCACCGGGGATAATCAGCGTGCCGGGGCCACTCGGCAGTTGCATGGCTTGGGCGATGGTGAGCGCCATGTCCGCCGCCGCGGTTTCTGGTCGCGTTGAGGTA
>JABFSC010000213.1 GCA_013140885.1 Deltaproteobacteria bacterium
GATGAGTATTCCTTGTGGGTTCACCGAAGAACGGATGCCGATTGGCCTGCAGGTCGCCGCACGCCAGTGGCACGAGGCGCTCGTCCTCCGCGCGGCGTGGGCCTATCAACAAGTGACAGACTGGCATCTGCGACGACCCGCGTTGTAAGTGAGAGGTACCCCATGTGGCAGGATCAATCCGTCGAACTCAAACTGGCACGTCTCCGCGATGCGCAGTGGATCGCGCGGATGTCTCGCGACTTGGTGGAAGGTGGATTGCCGTGGTCGTGGACCGTGTCCCGTGTCGCGACTCATATCCGTGGCCAGGAGAGCAATGTGCTGACCGCGTGGGTTGGTGAGCATGCCGCCGGATTCGCCATCATGGAGTACCATGCGGAGCACGCGCACTTGAATCTGTTCGCGGTCGATCCCCAATATCGACGGTGTGGGATTGGACGCAAACTGCTGGTATGGCTCGAAGAGACCGCGCGAGCTGGCGGGATTTTCACCATCAATCTGGAAGTGCGCGCCGACAACTTTGGTGGGCGCGCGTTTTACCGGGCCTTGGGCTATCACGAGGTGCGCACGATTCCCGGCTATTACAGTGGGCGAGAGGCCGCTATGCGGATGGCGCATGACTTGCGCTGCAAATCGTAGCGCCTGGCCTCGTCACGACCAGCCGCCGTTACTGTTTCTCATACCACGCAATCGCCCCCTTGAGCCCGCGTTCTTCTCGTACTTTTTTGATCTCCTCATTGCCCGAGCCGAAATGAAAGATCGCGTCATACTCAGCACCCGACAGCACCGACGCGCGGAAGCCTCGATAGTCCATCGCACGATTGATTGAGATTTTTTCCAGCGCCAATTTTTCCGCTGGGACTTTTACTACTCGCCGCGCGTAATTGTAGGTCTCTTCCTCTAGTTTGTCCGCGGGAAACGCTCGCGTGGCGAAGCCAATTGCCTCGGCTTCCTTGCCACTGATCTGACTCCCCGGCAGAAACGCCATGTATTTGGTGCGGTGCGGACCGACCATCCAATTCCACATGGAACTGACGTAGCCAGCACCGGCGGGAATCGACGGAAACCCGACTCGTGCATTGTCCGCGATGAAGATCATGTCCGAACAGATACACAGTTGCGTCGCCCCGGCCAGACAATAGCCGTGCACCATCGCGATCACCGGCTTGGGCAGATCACGCAAGCGCAGCCAGCGCTCGACCATGCGTTGGAGGACCGAGCGGTCAATATCGATCGTATATTCCTTGTGAGGTTGATTGCCGGTGCCCCCACTGCCACTCAAGTCATATCCGGTGGAGAACGCGCGCCCAGCGCCACGAATGATGACCACTTTGATGTCATCGTCCGCCGCGATCTCGTCGAGCACTTGAGAAAACTCGCTCAGCAATCCTGGGTTGAGCGCATTCAGTTTCTCTGGGCGGTTGAGTGTCAGGGTGCCAATGCGATTTTGTTTTTCCAAGATGAGTGTATCCATAAGAGTCTCCCTCCTTTGTCTCGTGCGGTACCCCACATACGCCGAATGCAGGCAGGCTTCAACAGCGAACCATCAAGACCGGGTGGCACCGTTCAGCGCTACGCTTGGCCGCTTTACAGTCATACAAGCGCGGACTACAACTCGGTCGGAACACGTTACACCATGACACGCTCCTCTTTCCTCTTGAAATCACGTCAATGGCTGCTCGCCGTGTCCGCCCTGCTCTGGGCATGGCCAGGGAGCAGTGTGGCCGAAACGGTGCGCCATCACGACGAGGGTTATCTCGTGTACCGGATTGACCCACGGACAGACCAACTCCGTCTTTTATGGCAAGATCCACATGGAGACCGTTTCGGCTCATTTCGCCGTGTTCGCGATGCCCTGGCTATCCAAGGCCAACAGCTCCTCTTCGCCATGAACGCGGGCATCTTTTCCACGGCCTACGCGCCGCTGGGACTTCATATCGAAGACGGACGAATCCTCCACCCACTCAACAATGCCAGAGGCTGGGGAAATTTTTTCCTCAAACCCAATGGGGTCTTTTTCATCGCCAACCACAAAGCCGCGGTGGTCGATACCACGACATACGCCACACTCAAAGTGAAGCCAGACCTCGCCACCCAGTCCGGGCCATTGCTGGTGACGCAAGGTAAACTGCCCCCCAAGTTCCTGCCAGATTCCTTGAGTCTCTATCTCCGAAACGGCGTCGGGGTGACCGAAGACAATCAAGTGGTGTTCGCGATGTCATTGGTCCCGATCAATCTCCACGAATTCGCCACGTTGTTTCGTGACACGTTGGGCTGCCCCAACGCGCTGTACCTTGATGGATCGATTTCACAGCTTTATGCTCCCAGCCTCGGACAAGAATTTCTCGGAGGAGATTTCGCTGGCATCCTTGTCCACGTTCGGTGAGCTGCCCAGGAAAATGACGAAAGAAGAAAGGACACACTATGAACATCAAAGCCGCGGTCTATCGTGACCCGACACAGCCGCTCAGAATTGAAGAAATCGACATCGACGCGCCCGCACCGAATGAAGTCCTGGTGCGCACCGTCGCCAGTGGCGTCTGTCACAGTGATTTGCATGCCATGCACGGCACCATCGCCACGCGCCCCCCAGCCGTGCTGGGCCATGAACCGGCGGGCATCATCGAAGCCGTCGGCGATAACGTCACGTCGGTCAAAGTGGGTGATCATGTGATTGCTTGCACCTCGATCTACTGTGGCCAGTGTGGGCAATGTCTCCAGGGACGGCCCAATCTGTGTAGCAATCGCGCTGCCTGCCAACGCCCAAAGGGCGGGCGCGCGCGCCTGTCGCAAAAAGGTGAAACCATCAATCAGTTCGCTGACCTGTCCTCGTATGCTGAGAAAATGTTGCTGCATGAACGAGCGGTGGTGAAAATCGCCGATGACATTCCGTTGGATCGCGCCGCATTGTTGGGCTGCGCGGTCACGACTGGTGTGGGCGCGGCACTCAACACGGCGCAGGTGACGCCGGGTTCTTCCGTCGTGGTGTTCGGCGCGGGCGGTGTGGGGATTTCGGTGATCCAAGGCGCGCGGATCGCTGGCGCGCGCCAGATCATCGCGGTGGATTTACTCGATAGTAAGCTCGAAACCGCGCGCCATTTCGGCGCGACCGATACCATCAACTCGACAGGCATTGATCCCGTTAAAGAGATCAAACGCATGAGCAATGGCGGGGTGGATTTTTCGTTTGACGCGGTCGGCAACAAGCAACTGGTGGAATACTGTTTTTACAGTTTGGTGGCGCATGGGCTCGCGACGATTGTCGGGGCGCTGCCACCGACGCAGAAAATCGAACTCAATTCGGGCCATTTCTTCGCCGAGAAACGTATTCAAGGCTGTTATATGGGGTCGAATCGCTTTCAGATCGACATGCCCAAATATCTGGACCTCTACCGGCAAGGTCGCCTGAATCTCGACGATATGATTACCC
>JABFSC010000601.1 GCA_013140885.1 Deltaproteobacteria bacterium
CGTTCACTTTCGAGGTCGAGGCGAAACGGACGAAAGGTAATCGACTGCTCTCGCTGCACTTTCTCCTCCTATCGCTTGAATGAATGTTGAATCTCAATTTGAAGAAAAATTGAGGCGAACTTGTATCCTTTTGTTATGACTTTCGGTTCCGACTGTGAGCATTGTCCATGTCCGTGCAAGGACTCCACCGACTGGCGGGCGCTATACCACAACGAGAGAGCCTCTGTAAAGGAAAATTTATAGTAAGCGTTCAGCCGTCAGCCATCAGCTTTCAGCGAAAACAAGGAGACACGCATCCCGAGATATCTGGCTCGTGTTAGCAGTTGGGCAAAATCTTCGATGTTTC
Organism: Deltaproteobacteria bacterium; assembly: GCA_013140885.1. Classification (GTDB taxonomy): domain Bacteria; phylum Desulfobacterota; class Binatia; order Bin18; family Bin18; genus JABFSC01. The sequence goes on from JABFSC010000601.1 coordinate 347, forward strand.
CTTAGTCTGGCTGACGCCTGAACGCTGATAGCTGAACGCTTACACTAACGAAATCTCAACGGGCAAGGAGGGAACAAGCGTATGAGGGTAAGACAGAACTGGCGTAACGTGGCGTGCGGGGTCCTCATGGCACTCACGATCTTCGCGGAGTGGGGTAGTACGGCCTGGGCGTCAACGCGTATTGGCAATGCCGAGATGCAGATGTGGTATCGCACGCGCAATACGTTCCACACGGACGGTGGAGACAACGTCAATTGGGTGCAGTGGCGCAATGAAGTCTTCTTCTGGTTGGTGTATGACGATTTCGTTAAGAATGGGAAAATTCTCAACCAAGACAGTCTCGCCATCCCCTTTGTGAAAAACGCGGTGTTCAATGCCCGCTACCGCTTCCGCGCCGATCCGATGTACTCAATCCGTAGGCACTACCAGAACATCTACGACGACGAGGAACGCGAGAACTTCGTCTTTCCCGAAAACGGCTTTCGCGACCTCTTCATCGACATGGATCTCGGCCAAGTGGGCCCTGGGAGCCTCTCGCTCCGGGTGGGGAACCAACAAATCGTGTGGGGCGAATCAGACCTGTACCGCTCGATTGATATCATCAACCCCTTGCGAATTGATCAAAACCAGGGCGCGGGAGAAAAGTTCGATGAATTTCGTACGCCGATCTGGGCTGTCAAAGCGCTCTACAACGTCGGCAATGTCGGCACCTGGTTCTCGAACGTCTCTATCGAACCCTTCTGGAGTCCGCGGTTCCGTTCCGGCACTTCGAGTCTCATCCTCGAAGGTGGATACCGGTTACCCTTTCACATCAAGGGGTGCCTTGATCAGAACAACCGCGAGGTGCCGTATGACCCCGTCACCTGCGCCAACGCCCGTTCCGCGAACGGCCAACGGGTCTTCACACAGTACCGGCCTGGGTGGCTCGGCCAGCGCGAGCGTATCCGGCATCCTTTTAGTTTCTTTTCCGCCGGTCCGAATGCCCAGCGTACCCCGGACTTTGGCTGTGTGACTACGCGTTGCAGCCCGGACATCTTTGGCGACCGGGTCAGTTCGTTCGCCAACCTCAAGAAGGGCTCATCCACTCACGTTTTGAATGGGGCCTTCAACGAGAACCAGGCGGGCGGCCTCCGCATCCAGGGCACCAGCATCTGGGGTGTCGACTGGTCCCTAGTGTACATGTTCATGCCGAACGGAGAGAGCGGGACGTATGACTACAACAGTTTCCTCAATGACCCCGACAGTCCGACGGGCATCGCGATCTACGGGGACCCCGCGCTCGTGCAACAACAATTTCCCGGGGCTCCGGTGCGCGGCACCTTTGAAGAAGGGCTGCGGCGCTGCTTGTCCGACGGTGGGAAACAACATGAGACGCAAAGCGGTCCTGGAAAGAGAGGGTACAGAGCTGGAGGGACGATTTTGGTGGGAGCGGACTTGTTCGGCTACAACTTCCCCGGACGGTACAAGAGCAACAATCGCAAGGGGGCTCTTGGAGCCAATGGGAATCCGGCCGGAAAAGGCTCGCATAACGCCGCACGGCCTTTGCGGACCCAGTGTTTAGCCGCGCAGCACGACTACGTGTGGACGCACGTACCGGGCTTCACCCTGACGTACAATGACTTCGAGTACACTGGCATGGTCTTCCGCGTCGAGCAGAGTTTCAGCACCAAGGAAGTCATTCGGAAGAACCCGGTCACAGCCGGCCCCAAACTCCAGCTCGTGACCGATAACTTCGACAGATACACTGGGGTGTGGCGGTCGATGGTCGGGTTTGACTTACTCAGGTCAGTACCGGCTTTCCGCTACATTCCGTTCCTGCATCGCTCCTTCGCTGACCAGGCATGGTTCTTTACCGGGCAGTGGTTGATGCAGAACCACTGGAACAACATGAGCAACAACCTCTGTCAAAACGTGGATGATGCTGGGAACCAATACAGGGACGCACAGGTGAAGGCGGATCGAGCCGCGGGCTTGCGATCCTACAGTGCTCCGTCATGCCGCCGGAACCGCTGGAACCACCTGTTCACGATTGCCGCGGTCAACCAAGGGTTGTTCGCGAGCCGGGTGGAAACCCGCAATGCGTTCGTCTTCGAGCCGCGGGATAAGCAGACTTTGTTGTTTTCGCAGTGGTGGTGGCGAAACGTCCTGGGATACCCAAACGTCGAACTCTCAACTGGCGTTGCTTGGTATATGGGAAGTAACCAGGGGCATAGCTGGTCAAGCATCCAGCATTTCGCTGACCGCGACCAGTTCTGGTTCGAGTTCACGTATTATCTGCTGTAGCGGGAAAAGTAGTCAGTAGTCAGTAGAAAGACAGGTTCTGGCTTTCGCACGCTGGCTACTGACTACTGGATACTGACTACTGGATACCCTGTCTCCACAAAGACCCAGTTCAGCGGGGAAAAAGCTGAAACATATAGTAAAATCCGCTCTTCAGCGGAAGTCTCACCGCATACACCACATCGCTGGCACGGTTGAGCACGCCGAGTTTTTCCGCACAACGCGCAAGGGCCGGTTGTCCTTGCGCACGTCCTCGTGACTGGGACATCACCCTACGAAGTACCGGTTGATCCCTATCCCTCCGTACCGAGGTTCAGGTTTTGGCCTCTACCGACGCGCGCACTCGCGCGTGCAAATCAGCCCATAAAAGTCCCCTTTCTTTGGCAATTAGTCCGCGTTATTGCCACAAAAATCTATTTCAGCATCCACACGAATTGTAAAAAAAGTCCAAATAATTGTTTTTGCTACAATTTTTCCATTCAATAATCGAATCATAATTGAATCAAATTTGAATAAAAATTGAAGATACATTGTATTTTTTTGTTATGACTTTTGGACTCACTTGTGAACATCTGCCATGCCACATGTATCAAGGAAAATACCAGGATGAGGGGAGGGCCGTATAACACCAAAGAACATCAACACGGAAAATTTCATGGGAGCGGGGCAAGCTACCCATCAACGAGGATGTCATCGACAACGCAATCACCACAAGTGAGGAGGGAGTAAGAACATGAGGGCAAGACTGACCGGAAGCAGACTCCTGTACGGGGTCTTATTGGCG
>JABFSC010000340.1 GCA_013140885.1 Deltaproteobacteria bacterium
TGGACGAGAAGAGGAAGCATTACAGTTTGAAAATCCGGTATCGCCATCTCAAAATGTCACCTGTTGTATCTTTGCCATCTAACGACCCCAAGCTCAGCAACGAGCGCTGCTGTCACGCCCGTTCGCTGCAGCGCATGGTTAGGCGTTGCCGGCCTCATTTGGATTTTTGCTTCTGGTAGATTTTGAGGGCGCGTAACTTGCCGAGTGATTCGTTTAGACTACCGAGACTCTTCGATGTCTTTTCCGAGTCGGCGATATACTGTTCAGTGTCATGCTTGATTGCGGCCAGTGTGTCGCGCAACTCTACAAGCTCGTCGATGAAATCCTCGCGCGTCTCTGCGGTCATAAAGCCATGACCGCATGTCTGGCACTTGCGGCCTCGACGGTAGAACTGAACGTCGTCGTGGTTGGTTCGGTAAAGACGGCGCGCAGTCGCAACGTATTGATTGACGTGCCGCACGTAAACAGACTTGCAAGAAGTCACTGCCTTGCACGTCGGGCACCACATAAGTGTTCCGCCAGTTTCGGTTTTCATATCGAGTTTCTTTGGTTTCCGTTCACACGAGACGCGAGGCGACACCTAACCATGATTAACTTGTCACTTTGCTCGGCTAATCCAATACCTGCCGAGTTTTCGAGCAGTTTTGCCCTCCGCCAATGATGGGCGATTTCTAAGACGTGAGACGCTAACCTCAATTATGTCCGACCCACCGTGAAGTCAACCGAGACCGTCACGGCAAAACTGGACTTCTCGCCCGCTTTCCTTGCCCCGTCGGGCACCTGATGGTAGAAGGAACCCGGCGCTACGCTTGTCGCAATCGACAGCCAGTGACCTGAGTTACAGTAAGGAAGGAGTCTACTTATGAAAGCCGGAGTCTTCATGATGCCGTCCCATCCACCGGAACGGAGTTTTTACGAGGGTCACTGCTGGGACCTGGACCAACTCGCGCTGTGCGATCAACTGGGTTTTCACGAAGCCTGGGTCGGGGAGCACTTCACCGCGCCCTGGGAACCGAATCCCGCGCCCGATTTGTTGCTCGCCCAAGCCATTCTCCGCACCAAGAACATCAAGCTCTGTCCCGGTGCGCATTTGTTGCCTTATCATCATCCCGCCGAACTCGCGCATCGCGTCGCGTTTCTCGATCACATGTCGCAGGGACGGGTCATGCTCGGAGTTGGGACCAGTGGACTGCCGAGCGATTGGAAACTCTTTAACGTCGATGGCGCGGCGGGGGAAAACCGCAAGATGACCCTCGAAGCGCTCGATATTATTCTCAAGCTGTGGAAAAGCACGGAGCCGTTTGAGTACAAAGGCCAATACTGGACGGTGAATCGTATCGACACGATGCTGGATACGCTCAAGTTCCACTTGCGCCCGTTTCAGCAGCCGCATCCGCCGATTGGCATCGCGGGGCTCACGCCGCGGTCCGATACGCTGAAGTTCGCCGGGGAGAACGGGTTCATGCCGCTCAGCATCGCGCTCAGCGGAAGCTATCTGAAAACCCATTGGCAAGCGGTGCTGGACGGCGCGGAAAAAGCGGGTCGCACCCCGGATCGCAAAGAGTGGCGGATTTCGCGTGAGGTCTATATCGCCGAGACTGATAAGGAAGCGCGTGACAAAGCGATCAATGGCATGCTGGGTCGTGTGTACCGCGAATATCTGCTCCCACTCTTCAAGTCCTTCGGGATGGTCGGCTTGTATAAGCATCACCCTGAAGTGCCGGATTCCGACGTGACCATTGAGTATCTCGCGGATTACTGCTGGCTGGTGGGGTCGCCCAAAACTGTGACGGAAAAACTCGGACAGATGCAGCACGACACCGGTGGTTTCGGGTGTCTCTTGGTCCTCACCTTCGATCAGTCCGAGAACAATGAAGCCTGGTCCAATTCGCAACGGATGCTGATGGAAGAAGTCATGCCGAAGTTCGCGAACATGTAGGGCGTCGGATGCTGCAAATGTGACGAAGTGATGAGGGGCGGGTGTTGCACTCGCCCTTCTGTTTTTGGGGAGCGGTCGTGTGGAAAACCATGCGCAAAAAGGGGGCGTTATGAGTCAGCCAAAACATGTGCTTGACGGATATAAGGTCTTGGATTTCTCACAAATTGTCGCGGGTCCGACCTGTACGTTGATGATGGCGGAGATGGGGGCCGAGGTCATCAAGGTGGAGCTGACCCCGGCGGGCGATGGCGCGCGGATGGGACCGCTCGTCATCGAGGGACGGAGTGCCTACTTCGTCCAACATAATCGCGGCAAGAAGGATTTATGTCTCAACGCCAAGACCCCCGAAGGGCTCAAGATACTCAAGGGACTGGTCGAGAAAGTCGATGTCGTCGTTGAGAATTACGCGCCGGGGGTGATTGGGCGGCTGGGCCTTGGTTATGACGTGGTGAGTCAGATTAACCCACGGGTGGTGATGTGTTCGATTTCCGCCTTTGGCCAAACTGGGCCGTTGGCGCATGAACCTGGCTTTGACTGGGTTGGGGCGGCCTATTCAGGGATCACGTCGATGGGCGGCGAACCCAACGGACCGCCGCTCTTTCCGATGGTGGCGATGGGGGACGTGTCGACAGGCGCGCATGCGATGGGCGCGATTTGCGCGGCACTGTTGTATCGCGAACGCACGGGGCGTGGGCAGCATCTGGACCTCTCACTCCTGGATACCTATGCCCATTACCATGAAGGCAGTTTTCAGATGTACAGCCTGAGCAAGGGGAAGATTACTCCGACGCGATCGGGTGCTCATTCCTGGTATGCGGCTCCTTGTGGCGTCTTCAAGGGACGCGAACGTTACATGATTATTATCGCCGCGCTTGAACAGCACTGGTCGAAACTCTGTGAGGGGATGGGGCAACCGGGTTTGGCGCGCGATCCGCGTTTTACTGATAATGCCGCGCGGATGCGTCACCTGAACGAGTTGGTGGCGATTATCGAGGGCTGGATGCAAGCGCAAGAGAGTGACGACGCGGCGATTGAGATACTCAAAGGATACCACGTGCCGATCGCGCCGATCCTGTCAGTGGCCGAAGCATCGCGCCATCCGCACCTGCGTCAGCGGGGGACGGTGCGCACGATTCAGGACCCGATTCTGGGCGAGTTTGACGTACCGGGATTCGCGCTACGATTCTCGGACTTTCCGCAACCGTTGACGCTGCAAGCCCCAACCCTGGGAGAGCACAATGAGGAGATATTGACGCAGTGGCTCGGCTATAGCGAAAGCGAGGTGCGCGAGTTAGAGGGCAAGGGGATTTTGCGCAGCCGTCCGGTCTGAGGGTGCGGGAGGTGTCCCTTCATTTGGGAAATCGTTCCCAGATTCCTTCGTGATAGGCGGACGTTTCTCGGTTAGAGCGCGACGTCGGGTGGCCCAGCGGGCGTGTCGGTGATCCGCCGAATGATGATGCGCGCGACGGGGCTGCGCCAATCCCGGATCGCGGCGGTCAGATTACCAACGCCGTGAATGCCGTTGTGGACATACACGAAGCCTTCACCGCCACCTGGCTGTCCGCCGCCGCCCGCGCCCGCGCATTCCGTGATGTTTGGACCAATGATCGAGGCGCACCGCTCATCGTTTTGTTCGCTGCCCGCGTCGTACGCGGGGACAAACAAGGTGGTGGGTTTGCCGCTGGGCGGGCCAGGGATGCTATTGATGGCGATAAAGGCATCGTTGGTGGGAATCAATTTCGCCGCGAAGCTGAGATGGTCGAACTCGGCATTGCCATCAATCGTGACGGTGGTGGATTTGCCAGGATCAAGCAACGTGTTCGCGGTCGGGGCACCAGCACCAGCGGTCACGAGGAGGTCTTTCACTTCCGGCATGCCAGCAAGAAGAGCGGCGAGAGCGGTTGGGCTGCCCTCTTCCGCGAACACGGCGAGTTGTTGAGGAATAGCTTCCCCAACGGCGAAGAGGCGAAGATTGGCTTTGTGAGTAGCGACCAGAGGCGCGGTGAAATGTTGGCCGCGTGTGAGATTCGTGATGGTGATTTCGTAGCGGAATTTTTCTTGCGCCAGGACCGGTCGGATGAAAAGCCCACTGCAGGTGAGTCCCACGGCTAGTAAAAGATAGATGCGTAACCACTGCATAAATAACTCCCCCCATGAATACCGCCGCGTGCCCGTTCAAGTGCCATCATGCGCACGCGCTCCCGCGAATTAGGCCAAAGTATATCATCATTCGACGGCGGTAAGGAAAAAATTATTCACCAGTCACGCCATGCGATCAGTGGCAAGGCCGTGGGCGATACGCATCTCTTCAAGCTGGGTGTCACCATGAATTCAGGAAAAAATCACTAAGAGTTCTTGTGCCTTGAGGGTCATCGTGGTCACGGTATGAGGAACTTCCCGCAGGCAAACCCGCACCAGACCGCTAGCAGACCGAGCAGGACACTTCCTACGACGTACACGAGGACGACCGTGAGCTGCCCATCTTGCGCGAGTCGGAGGGTTTCGTAGCTGAAGGTGGAAAAAGTGGTATAGGCGCCAAGAAAGCCAACCGCGAAGAATAACCGCGGCTGAAGAAAATCAAGTGGTCGATGGTGGAGAACGCCCATCAGGAGACCGAGACAGAAACTGCCGCTGACATTGATAATGAAAGTACCATACGGAAATCCGAAGCCCCATATCCGTCCGACCCACTGTGCGACAAGGTAGCGCGCGTTGGCACCGAGAAATCCCCCCAGCCCGATGAGCAGATAGTCCATGCCGCGAGTCATACCGGAGCCAGACGGAATGTTCTAGGACAACGGTCCGCATGCTCACGCCCGGCGTGGGGGCGTTGACAGAAAGCGTCCCTTGTTTCATTGCTATCGAGAATAATTCTCATTAAGGAGGAATACCGTATGGCAAAGGCTCTGAATGGGTCCAAGACGCTTGATAATCTGAAACACGCGTTCGCGGGTGAGTCACAAGCGAATCGTCGCTACCTGTATTTCGCTCGCCGGGCGGATATTGAAGGGTATCCCGATGTGGGCGGTCTGTTCCGTGACACGTCCGAGGCCGAAACTGGTCACGCCTTTGGTCATCTCGATTTCATCAAGGAAGTGGGTGATCCGGCGACCGGCAAGCCGATTGGTGACACGGCCAAGAACCTTGAGGCGGCGGTGGCGGGTGAGACTTACGAATACACCGAAATGTATCCGGGGTTCGCGAAAACCGCGCGGGATGAAGGGTTCACCGAGGTAGCCGAATGGTTCGAGACGTTGGCGCGCGCGGAAAAATCGCATGCGGGACGGTTCACCAAGGGGCTGGATTCGTTGAAAGGGTAGTCGCTGTCCCCCTCACCCTAGCCCTCTCCCATCCGGGAGAGGGAACTTCGGTTCCGTCTCACTTCGAGCTATTGTCCTCGGAGAGGGAAGGACCTCTGTATAACAAGGAGCCCCGATGCGGAAGGTGACGCTCGACGAGATCATGGGTCTGGCACGGTACGAAAAAATCCGGGACGAATTTCGTCGCCGTATTATTGAGCTAAAAACACCCCGCCGTGTCGCGGTGGGAGATCGCGTCACTTTTGTGTTCGAGAATCGCGAGACCGCGTTGTTTCAGATGCAAGAGATGCTCCGCGCCGAGCATATTACCGACATTGATAAGGTGCGCTTCGAGGTGGCGGTCTACAACGATCTCATTCCTGATGACCGTGAGCTGTCCGCCACCATGTTGATTGAGATTACCGAGCAAGCCGAGATTCGCCCAGCGCTCGTGCGACTCATTGGGATTGATCGGGCGGTTTCGCTCCACATTGGGAGTCAATTCACCCTCCCTGGCGTATTTGAAGGGGGACGCAGTACGGAAGACAACCTCAGCGCCGTCCAGTATGTGCGGTTTCCCTTCTCCGCCGAGGCGTGTACGGCCTTTCGGGATGGGACGGACGAGGCTCGTCTGGTGATCGCGCATCCTCACTATCATGCCCAGACTGTCCTCTCCCCAGACACCCGCCGGTCGTTAGCGGCGGACCTCTGAAGCCGACAGCGCCAGGTCTGGGAAACGACTGCGAGAGGACAGCATGGAACGCGCAATCCGGCAACGAATCACACAACAACTCACGGTGATCGCCGCGGCGATTGAAGGCGATCACACGCATCCGAGCGCGGAGGATATCTACCTGCGAGTGCGGAAAATTTTACCGCATATCAGTCTGGGGACGGTCTATCGCAACCTGCAACGACTCGTCCAAGACGGGGCCCTTCAGATGCTATTCTTTGGTGATCGGACCGCGCGCTATGATCCGACTTTGGAAGCACATGACCATTTCATCTGTCAGCAGTGTGGGCGCGTTGAGGACGTGAAGGTGGAGCGAGACCGTCGGATGGACTTCGCTGCGCTCGTCAGGGAAGGATTCACCATCGCTGCTCACAGCCTCGCCATCCGCGGGGTCTGTCATCGCTGTGGCCCGCGGCAGGACGCAGCGAGCCCCGACAAGGGGGAACGGAGGCATTGAGTACTTGTAGGAAGGAGGGAGAAGAAGAGGGGCCGTGAACCGAGAACAGTTAGGTTGGGCAAGGATCAACAATTTTTTGACGAGGAGGAGGTTACCGATGGATACAAACGATGTACTGCAAGCGCTTTTTCGCTGGATTCATTTGATCGCGGGGATTACGTGGATCGGACTCTTGTATTTTCTCAATCTCATCAATGCCCATGTGACGGCGGCGCTGCAAGCACCGACCCGCAAGGAGGTCGTTCCGCAGGTCATGCCGCGGGTGCTCTTTTGGTTCCGCTGGGGAGCCATGTTTACCTTCATTACAGGCATACTGCTGCTCCTTTGGAAGTATTTCCTTTTGGGCAGCGGGTTTGGGGGGGACGCCGGTCTGTTTGGGTCGAGCGCGGGCTGGTGGATTTCGATGGGTGCGCTGTTTGGCACCATCATGTGGTTTAACGTCTGGTTCATCATCTGGCCCGCGCAACAGAAGCTGATTACGTGGGTGAAGGAAGGGCAGGCCCCACCGGAGCAACCGCAGGTGGCGAAGACCGCGCTCTATGCCTCACGGACCAACGTGTTCCTGTCCGTGCCGATGTTGTTTGGCATGCTGGCCGGATCGGGCCATTATCCGACGCTCTCGTTTTTTCCGTGGTTCTTGATCGTGATCGCGCTGGGCGCCGGGCTGGTGTACTACATGCTCTTTACCTTCGCGCCGACCGTGGCGAAGGAGTGGCCATAAGAAAAGGCAAAAGGCAAAAGGCAAAAATGATCCCCTCATCTGTGCCTTCTGCCTTCCGCCTTTAGCCTTGTTGAAACGCGAATTCAATCGCTTTCGCTTCCTTCGCGCCGACCGTGACTTTCTGTGAGCGTGTGCCAAAGCGCTCATGCCAGGCTTCAATCGTATACTCGCCCGGTGGAACATTCTTCAGCGTGAACGATCCGTCCGCGCCGCTGAGCGCGAAGTAGGGATGGTCAAATACGCCGAGATAGGCGCGCATCCACGGGTGAATGTCACACTTGATCTCAATCATTGATTCGGGTTTATCGACTTTCACCGAGCGTGAGGTGCCTTTCACGCTCAGGCTGATATTCCACGGCGAGGCTTTTTGCGCGAAGCCGTGGACGTTGTGCGCCATGGGGTCACTGTTGAGGAATTTCAGCGGCTGCCCGATTTGGGCGCCAAGCACGCGGGGAATGAACACGCACCCTTTCTGATCCATCGTCGCGGGTTCCGTGGGTACGGCAAATGCCCAGTTACCAAGGCCATCCTTGATGTAGACCATCGCGTTCTGGAGTTTGCCATCGGCGACGAGCACATCGCCCGCTGGCGGATTCCCTTGCGGGTGTTGCGCGGAACATTCCGACCAGCCACTGAGTTGAGCGACGGATTGCTCCGGCGCAGGTCCCTCAAAGCGGATCGTGCCGGTGATCGTGCCCACGGTCGTCAGATCAAGTGGTTTCGCTGGTTGAGCTGGCGCGGCGGTCGCTTGTTTCGTTTTAGTTCCAGCGGTGCTCTTGTCATCGCTCCCGCCACCGCAGGCGGATAACAGCGCGCTGACAACCAATCCCATAACCGAAAAAGATGCGTATCTGTTCATGCCTGCAACTTGCCAGAGCTGAACAGGGAATCAAGGGCGGGCGCGGCTGGTCAAAAATGCGCGGGTTCGCCTGGCTGGCGGTCCTGGGGTTCCAGTTGAATGGTGATGTGATCAATGCCAAAGCGGTCGTAAATCGTTTTCTCCAGCGCGTCCAACAATTGGTGATGGTCGGTTGCGCCGTTGACGACGGCATGGGCGGTGAGGGTGAAGAGCCCGGAGGAGAGGGTCCAGACGTGAAGGTCGTGAATGCGAGTGACGCCGGTGACCGCCTCCAGCGTCCGTTGGACTTCCGCGAGGTCGAGATGGCGCGGCGTGGCCTGCATGAGAATATCGACGGACTCGCGCACGAGGCTAAAGGAACTGAGCAAGATCAATCCGCCGATCACGATGCTGGTGAGCGGATCGACCCAGTGCCAGCCGGTCCACACAATCCCCACACCGGCGACAATGGCCCCGGTGGAGCCGAGCGCATCGCTCAGGACATGCAAGAAGACGCCATGCAGGTTCAGATTGGTGTGGCGCGCGCCGTGGAGCATCCAGGCGGTGAGGAGATTGATCCCTAACCCGATGCTCGCGATGAGGATCATGCCGTGTCCGTGCACCTCGGCGGGTGTGAAGAAGCGATAGTACGCCTCGCGAAAAATAATGCCCGCGATCAGCCACAGCGTGAGTCCGTTGACGAACGCGGCGAGAATCTCGGCGCGGTAGTAGCCGAAGGTCTTTTGCGAGGTCACCGGCAGCGCGGCCACATACGCGGCGAACAACGAGAGTCCCATCGCCGTCACGTCCGAGAGCATGTGCCCAGCATCGGACAGCAGCGCGAGACTGTGCGTGAGCCAGCCGCCGATGAATTCGACGAGGCAGTAGCCGCCGGTGATACTCAGCGCGATCACCAAGCGGCGATGGTCGTTTTTGTGCTCGTGGTCGTGGTCGTGGTCGTGAGACATGGGCTGTGTGGTCAAGGGTGCGTTCGCGTCATGGTTTTGAGGGATCTCGCGGCACCGACCCCCACGCCTGCATCTTCGTGGGTTTGAGGACAATCAGGACGCGGTTCTGCTTCTTCAACTGTTCGACGTAGGGCGCGCCTTCTTCCGGCCCATAGTATTTGTACATGATCTTTTCCGTCATCGGCCACACATCCTCTTCTTGGATCGTCGCTTTGCCCGTGGCGATCACGCAATGATGTCCCAGTACGTCATCCACGACCAAACTGATGCGTGGATCACGCTTGAGATTTTTGTACTTGATTGTTTCCTTGGTCACCGAGATGTAGAAGGTCGAACCATCCCAATAAAAAACGACTGGGGTCAACTGCGGCGCGCCATTTTTGTTGAGCGTGGCGATGGTGGCGTTGCGGCGCTCCGACAGGAAATCGTTGATCTGTTCCGTCGTGAACGGTTTGATACCCCCGTGTCGTTTGCGTTGCGCGGGTTTCGGTTCAACGGCGTTCGCGGACGAGACGACGCTGAGGAAGAATGTCATACAGAGAAAGAGGTGAAGAGTGAACGAGCGAAGCTGTCTCCGTGGGCATGGGACTTGTGGATGTAAAAACGTCATAGTGCGGCCTCCTTTTCTGGAGTCCGTTATAACGTGCGGTCCGTATTCCGCAATCGTGAGGTTAGTGCGCCCAGGGAGGTAAGCTGCCGAGCGAGATGCCGAAGGCCGCGACGCCCAACACGTAGAGAAGCGCGGTTAGGAGGATGGCGCAGAGCAGATCAAGCACGATCCCCGCGCGCACCATTTGTGGCACCGTGACATGGCCACTGGCGAAGACGATGGCGTTAGGACCGGTGGCGGACGGCAGCATGAAATTACACACCGACGCGGCGAAGGTGGCTGGGATCATCAGCAGCAAGGGGTCCATTTTCATGGCTAGGGCGGTCGCCGCGAGCACGGGCATCATCAGGGTCGCCGTGGCGGTATTACTGGCGAATTCGGTGACCCAGGTGGTGAGTAGCGTGACGGCGAAGATCACACTTAATGACGGTAAACTGCCGACGAGCGAAAGTTGAGAACCCAACCAAGCCGCGAGCCCCGTTTTCTCGACACCGGCGGCCAAGGCGAGGCCGCCACCCAACAGAATCAACACGCCCCACGGGAGGCGCTCCGCGGTTTCCCAGTCCATGAGAAACGTGCCCGCTTTGCGGTCCGCTGGAATAAAGAACAACAAGAGCGCCATGAACATGGCCACCGTTGAGTCTTGAATCTTCACCGTGGGTGGTAAGAGGTGCGACCAGCCGGGGATGGTGACGCTTCCGAGTGGCAAGTTTTCGCGGAAAATCCACAGCAGCGCGGTCGTGGCCCCCAGGAGGGCAACCTTCTTCTCGGTCGTGCTCATGGGACCTAATGCCCGGAGACGTTCCCCTATGAACTCTTTGTTGGCCTTCCAGCCGGTCGTGGAGTAGGGAAAGGCGACATACGACAGATAGGCCCAGACGATGAGGGTGAGGATGACCGCCGTGGGCACGCCAAAGAGCATCCACTGGAGAAAGCTCACGGGGGGGGCCTCGGGAAAGAGTTTGGTGAACGCGCCCAGAAAAATCACGTTGGGGGGCGTGCCCACCGGCGTGCCGATCCCACCAATCGACGCCCCATACGCGACCATCAACATCAGCGCGGTGCCGAACCCCTTCTTGGTGTCGTAGCCTTGCGACTGAGCGTGGTCGAGCACGGCGAGCGCGATGGGGAGCATGATGAGCGTGGTGGCCACGTTCGAGACCCACATGGAGATCGCGGCGGTGGTGCCCATGATTCCCAGCGTGAGTGAGTGTGGGGA
>JABFSC010000775.1 GCA_013140885.1 Deltaproteobacteria bacterium
ACGGTCAACAAGCTCGCGCCGGGGTTAATCGTCTCCAGCGAAACGACTGCGTCTCCCTCTTCGAGCGTGATGCCTTTGACGCCGTAGGTTCCGCGCCCAGTGGAGCGCACTTCTTCCTCGGCGAAGCGAATCGCTTGACCATTCTTGGTAGAGAGCACCACTTCTTGGGTGCCATCGGTTAGGCGTATGCCAATCACTTCATCGTCATCTTCGAGCGCGAGCGCGATAATGCCATCGCGACGGGGATTGGAGTAGGCCATCAGTTCGGTTTTCTTCACCAACCCCTTGCGGGTGGCGAAGACGATGTATTTACCTTCTTGAAATTCGCGCACCGGCAAGAACGCGGAGACTTTCTCGTTCTCACGAAATGGCAAGAGATTGATGATGGCTTTGCCCTTGGCTGTGCGTCCGCCGAGGGGAATCTCGTGGACCTTGATCCAGTACACTCGTCCAATCGTCGTGAAACAGAGAAAGAACGAGTGGGTCGAACAGATAAACATGTGTTCGACAAAATCCTCTTCTCGTGTGGCCGCACCCATGACACCCTTGCCGCCGCGCCGCTGTGAGCGGTAGAGCGTGGGCGAATTGCGCTTGACGTACCCTTCATGGGAGATCGTCACGACCATGTCCACTTCCGCGATCAAGTCTTCATCGGAAATGTTCGTGGTGTCGGTGACGATTTCCGTGCGCCGGTCATCGGCGAAGCGGGTGCGAATATCTTTCAGCTCGTTGACGATAATGGTGTCGATTTCCTCGGCGCTGGCGAGCACGCTCTGGAGTCGTTGAATGAGCGCGACGGTTTCGTTGTGCTCGTCGAGGATTTTTCCTTGTTCCAGTTGCGTGAGCCGCTGCAAACGCATCTCAAGAATCGCCTGCGCTTGTGGTTCGCTCAGCGAGAAGACGGTCATCAGCCCTTGGCGCACGCTCGCCGGGTTTTGGCCGCTGCGGATGAGCTGAATCATCGCGTCGAGATTTTCGAGGGCGATTTTCAATCCTTCGAGGATATGGAGGCGATCTTGCGCTTTTTTGAGTTCAAACGCGGTGCGGCGGCGCACGACTTCTCGGCGATGGGCGAGAAAATAGAGGAGCGTGTCCTTAAGCGTGAGAATCTGTGGGCGGCCATCGACAATGGCGAGTATGATGACACCGAACGAGTCCTGCATCGGGGTCATACGGTGCAATTGGTTGATAACGATAGTAGGTACCGCGTCGCGTTTGAGTTCGATTACGATACGCATGCCATCGCGGTCCGATTCGTCGCGCAGGTCGGAGATCCCGTCGATGCGTTTTTCGTTGACGAGTTCGGCGATGCGTTCAATCAAGCGGGCTTTGTTCACCTGAAAGGGAATTTCGGTGACGATGACGCTGTTTTTGCCGGTCTTTTCGTTGGTTTCGACCAGCGTGCGGGCGCGCATTTGGATAATGCCACGGCCAGTTTCGTAGGCGTCGCGGATGCCTGCTGTACCGTAGATGAATCCCGCCGTGGGAAAGTCGGGACCGGGAATGTAACGGATAAGGTCGGTATTGGTGAGCGCGGGATTATCCAAGAGCGCGAGGAGTCCAGCCACGACCTCGCCGAGGTTATGAGGCGGGATGTTGGTGGACATGCCGACCGCGATGCCGGAGGAGCCGTTAATCAGCAAGTTGGGAATTTTCGCGGGCAAGACGACGGGTTCACTCAAGGTGCCGTCATAATTTTCCAGGAAATTGACGGTATCTTGGTCGATGTCGGCGAGCATCTCACTGGCGATGCGGGTCATGCGGATTTCGGTGTACCGCATCGCGGCTGGCGGGTCGCCGTCTATCGAGCCGAAGTTGCCTTGTCCGTCGATGAGCGGATAGCGCAGAGAAAAATCCTGGGCCATGCGCACGATGGTGTCATAGACGGCGGTATCGCCATGTGGGTGATATTTACCGATGACATCGCCGACGATACGCGCCGATTTTTTGTAGGCGCGATTCCAATCGTTGCCGAGGTCGGACATGGCATACAGGACGCGGCGATGGACGGGTTTGAGTCCGTCGCGGACATCGGGCAGCGCGCGCCCAATGATGACGCTCATGGCGTAGTCCATGTAGGACTGCCGCATTTCCTGTTCGATATTAACGGGGGTGATAAATCCAGTAGGGATATGTTCCATTTACGCCCTAAATGTCGAGATTTTTGACGGACAGTGCATTCTCTTCGATGAATCGCCGACGCGGTTCCACTTCGTCTCCCATCAGCGTCGAAAAAATTCCGTCCGCCTCATACGCATCCTCAATGCGCACTTGGAGAATCGTGCGTGCGTCTGGGTCCATCGTGGTTTCCCAGAGCTGGGAAGGATTCATCTCGCCCAGCCCTTTGTAGCGCTGAATCTCCACGCCGTGACGGGTGCGCGAATGAATGTAATCGACCACGGCCTTCTGCGTAGGCAACATCGAGGACTCACCTTTTTCCGTGAGCGTGAACGGCGCCGCGCCAATGGTGCGCAGCTCGATCATGGTTTTCTCGATCTCCACCACTTCGGGAGAATTGAAAAAGTCATGGTCGAAAACCTGGTGAATGCCAGACCCGTTCGTTCTCGCGGTGGCGGTAATCCGATAGCTACCGAGCTTGGCATCCTCGTCGACGGTGAACGACACCGGAAGCAAATCCGGCTGCTCGCTACGAATGGTTTCTTCCGCCAGTGTCAAGACGCGGAGCAGCGCGTCGCGGTCTTTGAGAATCTCCGCGGAAAAACTCGGTTGACTGAGAATCGCCGCGGCCAGATGGCGATTTTTCCCTTTGCGTTCAATGAAATCGAGCATCTTTTCGTAATGCTGATATTGCTTGACCCAGATTTTCAGGGGGTCGCCTTCAAGAGTGCCGACGGAGAGATTTTCGATGCCAGAGCTGATGAGAAAATCGTCGAGCGCGGCTTCATCGCGAATATATCGTTCAGTCTTGCCTTTTTTGACGCGGTACAGCGGCGGCTGGGCGATGCAGAGATAGCCGTTTTCGATGACCCCAGGAAGCTGACGGTAGAAAAAGGTGAGCAGCAACGTGCGGATGTGCGACCCGTCCACGTCGGCGTCGGTCATAATGATGATCTTGTGATAACGCAGCTTGGTGAGATCGCATTCGTCGCGCCCGACTCCCGCGCCGAGAGCGGTAATCAGCAGCCGGATTTCTTGAGACGAAAGCATTTTGTCGAAGCGGGCTTTCTCAACATTGAGAATTTTCCCACGGAGCGGCAGGATGGCTTGCGTGGCGCGATTGCGTCCCTGTTTGGCGGACCCACCGGCAGAATCCCCTTCGACGATGAAAATTTCGCTCTTCGCGGGGTCACGCTCCTGACAATCGGCCAATTTGCCGGGTAACGAGCCGGAATCGAGGGCGCCTTTTCGTCGCGCGAGGTCCTTCGCCTTACGAGCA
>JABFSC010000512.1 GCA_013140885.1 Deltaproteobacteria bacterium
TGGGCTGCCCTTACAAAATCAAATCAACAAGGAGAGGGAGGAGTCGGGAACTGGGTTCTCACTCCTCCCCCCCGTTCTTATTGTCTACCCGCGGCCGTGGCGGAGGAGTTTGCCAGGGGTCGCGTTGGTGCATTTGCCGTCTTCGAAGGTCACGTCGCCGTTCACCATGATCCAGCGATAGCCTTCCGCGTACTGCACGCGCCGCCATTCCCCTGCTGGGAAGTCATGGACGATGGTCGGCTTGTCTGGCGTGAGTTTGAGATTCGGCAGATCGTAGACGACGACGTCAGCCGGAGCGCCTTCTTTCAACACGCCGCGATCTTGGAACCCAGCGCATTGGGCGGGCATGCCGCTCAAGCGGTAGTGGGCTTCTTCGAGGCTCATGAAGCCAGCGTCACGCACCATCCAGGTGAGCATGTCCGTGGGATACGCACCAAGAGTGAGGAACTTAATGTGCGCGCCACCATCCGACACACCGGCGATGCTGTACTGCGAGGACATCAGTTCAGCGGCGTAGTCTTCACGCACGTTACGAGCTGGGGTCTCGAACTCGGTCTTCAGGCTGTCGGCGACGACAATATCAAGCACCGCTTCGATCGGATGTTTGTTTTCGGTCTTGGCGATCTCGCCAATGGTTCGGCCCACATACTTCTGTAACAGCGGGTCACCCACGGACTCAATGGTGAATTCCTTGAACGAACCGGTCACCACTGGGGTGTGGCCGGTATCGTAATCGGCGATCAGCGCTTGCCGCATGGCGGGATTCTTGAACTTCGCCAACCGCTCGGTCGGCGTGCCCATCGTCGCCTCGCGCCACGCATCGTTGCCATCGAACAGGTTCATATCACAGAAGGTGAAATAGAGCCCCTGACGCATGACGGCGGTCTGGTTGTAAATCTTGCGGCCTTCCTTGTTGGTCTTTTCGATCCAGCGCAGGGTGCGGCGATGGAGTGCTGGGCGGTCGTCGCGCACGGCGGTGGCGTTGAACAGAATCGGACGGCCGGAAACATCAGCCAGCTTGTCATAGAAATCCATGTCATTCTGGAATTCCGGGCTGGACTGGGTGAGTTGGATGAATCCTTCTTTCCGTTTCGCGAGCACTTTGGCGAAGGCCAACATGTCGTCATCCGACATGGTATCGGTGACCATTGGCGTACCATCATAATCGCGTTGCACGGACACGAAGCCATTGCCCAAGCGTTGCGCCGACAGACCGCAACCGCCCGCATCAAGGGCTTCTTCAACCAGGCGACACATCTCTTGCATTTCTTTTTCGGTGGCGCCACGGCTCTTGGCGGCTTCGAGGCCCATCGCCCAAATCATAATCGGGGCGAGCGGCACGAAACTCAGCACGTTGATGCCTTTCGGGGTACGATCAAGGAAATTCATCCAGTCAGGAAAGGTGACCCAATCCCACTTCATGCCGGCTTTCATGGAATCAAACGGGATCGCTTCCACGCGGGACATGGTGAGCATGGCGCGGTCGCGCAGTTCTGGCCGACACGGGGCGAAGCCGAACCCGCAGTTGCCAACGACGATCGAGGTTACTCCATGCCACCCGGAGAGCGTGCAGTATGGGTCCCAGTTAATCTGGGCATCGTAGTGGGTGTGTAAGTCGATGAAACCGGGGGCGACGATCAAGCCATTGGCATCAAGCGTCTTCTTGGCGTCACTCGGATTGAGCTTGCCAATTTTCGCGATCTTCCCGTCCTTAATGCCCACGTCGGCCATATAGCGCGGAGAACGGCTGCCATCGACAACGGTTCCACCACGGATAAGTGTATCAAAATCTGCCATACGGTTGCCTCCTTCTTTGGGGTGAACGTTCATTCAGAATTCCCTCAACCATGCCATAGAAACGGAACACCTGTCAATGAACGGTGAGGATGGAAACCGTAGGGGTCTTGGATACTTGTAGCGAGCAGGGGTAAGGTGCGTTTTGTTATCGCCGTAGAAGCAGCTATCACACGGCCAGCGTCACACAGCGTGGAGGAGGACCTATGGCGAACAGGAAAAAAGGGGAGGCGTTCGATGAGCGGTCACCGTCCCCGCAAGAACGCAGCGGCGATCAGGACGATAAACGACGCAATCTGGAAGAACGGATTCAGGATGCCAAGGATGCCACCCTGCGCTTGTGGGAACGAACTCGGTCGCTACAAGAGAAACAAGGGTTGTTAGAAAACCGCGCGAAGCTGTTGCCCTGGATCGCCCTGGGCCTTCTGGTTGGGAGTATTGGGGTATCGGCGCTGATTACTCAGCGTCAATTGGCGCGGCTGCAACAGCAGTTCGCGGTTTTACAGGCCGCGTCGCCGCGGCCGACAGCAGGACAGCAAGGCGATCTTGATCAGATCAAACGAGAGCTGCTGGAATCCGTCAAACAGATGGCCCCGGACTTACTCGCCGCGGCGATGAAAGACGGAAAACTCGCTCTTCCCGCCAGCCCCGCTGGAGTCCCTCCCGTCAATGTCGCGACATCCTCCGCGATACCTTTGCCCGCCGCCGGTGCAGGGAAAGGGTCAGCCAATGCGGCACTCCGCATCGTGGTGGGTCGAACGGACCCGAAAAAGACGCGGTGGATACAGTACAGCGATGGTGGGGTCGCCGTCGAAGTCGATACCTCGCACGCTGGATTCTCAACGCCTCCGTATTATTTCACCAGCCTTGGGGGGCATACGAACAACTGGATGGCGCAAGGAGTGACGAGTATTTATGAACCCACGGCGAAAGGGTTTCGCGTGCATGTTGGGCATCGAGAATTGACCATCGCGCAAGCGAGAGAGTGGGGCTGGCACATCAATTGGGTCGCTATTGGAGAATGAACCCCGTCTATCTGTCTGTTAACAAAGGAGGGAGCAACATGGCGAAATTCGAGGACTACGCCAACAAGTACCAAACCGTGCGCATGGAACGCCGCAACGGCATTCTGCAAATGACTTTTCATACCGATGGGGGAAGCTTGCGGTGGGGATTGGTGCCACATCGCGAGTTCACTTTCGCGTTTGCCGATGTCGGTAGTGACCCGGAGAATAAGGTCATTATTATGACCGGTACGGGCGACGAGTTTTCCGGTCCGCGCCCGGAAGGCAATTATCGTCCAGGCGGCAACCCCCGCGCCTGGGACCGCATTTACTGGGAAGGCAAGCATCTGCTCCAAAATCTGCTCGATATCGAAGTGCCGATGATCGCGGCCATCAATGGTCCCGTGCTCCGCCACTCCGAGCTGCCACTACTGTGCGACATCGTGCTCGCCTCCGACACCGCGGAGTTTCAAGATTCGGCGCACTTTCCCACCGGCCTCGTGCCTGGCGATGGAATGCACATGATCTATCCGCTGCTGCTCGGCCCCAATCGTGGCCGCTACTTTTTGCTCACCGGACAAATCATTCCCGCGCGGC
>JABFSC010000016.1 GCA_013140885.1 Deltaproteobacteria bacterium
ACATCCTCGAACACGACTTCCACAGGGAGCCCCAATTTGAGGTCGTCGTTCGCGACATCCGTGAGCCAGCTGACCATTCGCACGCCTTCGTCCATTTCGATGACCACCGGACTATACGGAACGGCATCGGCGAATGGGGGGAGCATTGGTTGCATCGCCGTGGTCCAGGAGAAGACCTTGCCTTTGCCAGCCGACTTCGCCCATTCCCAGTTGAAGGAGCCGCATTTCGCGCACAGGTCGCGTGGGACGTGTCGCCAAGCCTGACAGTCCGTGCACCGCTGAAAACGGAGTTCGTGGTTTTTGCAATGGCCGTAAAACTGTACCGCCATCGGGTCCCGTAGTTTCGGGAGTGATCGTTTGTATGTTCGTTCCGCCATGTCGTTCTTACCTCCGCAAAATCATCAGACTGCCGTCGCCAAAATCACCCCAGCCGGTGACGAGCCCCACTTCCGCATCCTTCACTTGCCGCCCGTTACACGCATGCCGCAATTGCCGCGTCGCTTCGACCACGTGGTTCATGCCCCACACATGCGCTTCCGAATGGAGTCCACCGTGCGTGTTGATCGGCAACTCACCGCCCAACTCCAAGCGCCCACCTTTGACGAAGTCGGCGACTTCACCCCGTTTGCAAAAGCCCAGCGCTTCGAGTTGCAGCAGGACGACGTAGGTGAAGCAATCGTAAATCTCGATGAAGTCGATGTCCTTGTGAGTGACGCCCGCCATCTGAAACGCCTTGGGCGCGGCGAAACTCAGGCCAATGACGAATGGGTCTGGCCGCGCGGGGATGTCATCCGCGGGGTAGGGGTGCCCCTCGGCGATTCCCGAAATATAGACGGGTTTGTGTTTCATGTCCTTCGCGCGTTCCGGCGAGGAGACGACGACCGCCGCCGCGCCATCGGTCTCTAAGCAGCAGTCGAACAGACGGAACGGCTTCGAGATCCAGCGCGCGTTCATGTAGTCGTCCATCGTCAATGGGCGGCCACGCATGAATGCCTTGTCATTCAATTGGGCATGTTTGCGCGACGCGACGGCGATGGCGCCCATCGCTTCATCGGGCACGTTGTATAACTGCTTGTGTCGCGTGGCGAGCCAGGCGTACCATTGCACCGGGACCGTCGCTCCGAAGGGGAGATAATACTCACCAATAGTGTTGGCCAGCGCGCCCGGTGCTCCGCCGTTGCCGCTCCCACTTGAGGTGCTGACGCGCATGGATGAGTACCCATTCCATCCCAGCGGCACGAGCACGTTTTTCGCCACACCGCAGGCGACGGCCATCGCCGCGCTTTGCAGCGAGGTGACCGGACTGGCCC
Organism: Deltaproteobacteria bacterium; assembly: GCA_013140885.1. Classification (GTDB taxonomy): domain Bacteria; phylum Desulfobacterota; class Binatia; order Bin18; family Bin18; genus JABFSC01. The sequence goes on from JABFSC010000016.1 coordinate 1,311, forward strand.
CGCCCATGTGGACTGTGACGGAGTACCGTAAGTCTTCCACGCCAAGATTGGCGGCGAAATGTTCCGCCGTGGATTGGAGTGGTGGGGGAATAATGCCGTCAATGTCGTGCGGTTTGAGACCCGCGTCGGTGATGGCTTTCATTGACGCTTCGAGCATCAATGCGAAATCGGTTTTTCCCGAACCACGGGTATAGGTTGTTTCTCCTATACCCACGATGCAGGATTGGTCTTTCAACGAATACATAGCAACCCTCCTTCTCAGGTCGGCTAACCGCGCGGATGGTACACTGGACGGAGGATGATTGTAAAGAAGAAGTGGGGGAAGCGTTCAGCGGTCAGCTATCAGCTTTCAGCAAAAACAAAGATATCCACCCTGGTCTCTCTGACGCGTGTGAGCAGGCGAGCAAAGTCTTCCGTGTTGTCTTGTCTGGCTGACCGCTGAAAGCTGAGGGCTGAACGCTGACGAAGCGAGTTCCTTTGACTCTCTCGCTCCAGGTTGTTAGGTTCTCCGTGCCAAAGAGAAGGAATGAGCATGAAAATTCGAGATTTGTTTCAGACCCAAGCCCAAACGATTTCCTTTGAGTTTTTTCCCCCGAAAACACCCGAAGATGTGGACGTGTTGTTTGACCGCATGCGCGAGTTGCGCGCACTCGGTCCGAGCTTCATTTCCGTGACCTACGGAGCGGGTGGCTCCACGCGGCGCAATACCATTGACCTCGTGTGTCGCATGCAAGAGGAGGTGGGCATCGTCGCGATGGCGCATCTAACTTGCGTGGGCCATAGTCAGACGGAATTGCGTGAAGTGCTCCGGGAGTTGCAAGATCGCGGTGTGGAAAACCTCATGTGCCTGCGGGGAGACCCACCGCAAGGAGAAACGACCTTCGTGCCCACGCCGGATGGGTTCTCGCATGCCGCGCAACTGGTGACGCTGGCGCGCTCGCTGGATGACTTCTCTATTGGCGTGGCGGGCTATCCCGAACCGCATCCTGAGTGCGCGGACAAGGCGCTTGATCTGCGACACTTGAAGGAGAAAGTCGATCGCGGGGCGGATTTTGTCACCACCCAGTTGTTTTTCGATAACAGCGATTATTTTGATTTCTGCCGTCGCGCGCGCGATGTTGGCATCAAGACGCGGATCATCCCTGGCATCTGGCCGATCACGAACTACAAACAGATTGTGCGCGTGGCGAAGATGTGTGGCGCGACGATTCCCGAAGCGCTACGACGCAAGCTGGAGCCCGTGGCCGACGATACGCAGGCCGTGTTCGAGGTTGGCGTCGAGTGGTCCTGGCGGCAGTGTGAAGAGCTGCTCGCCGGGGGGGCACCGGGCATTCATTTCTATACCTTGAACCGCTCGCTGGCGACGCAACGGATTTTCGAGCGCTTGCGCCACAGCAGTGTGCGGTCGCTGCTTCCGGGGATAACAAAGGCAGCTTAGGCCGGAGGCAAAAGGACTGAGGACTAAGGAGATTTCCGAAAGAGATTATCCCATGTAGCCCGGATGGAGCGGAGCGGAATCCGGGGTTTCTGCGCGGAACCTGGATTCCGCTTCGCTTCATCCAGGCTACCCAGAAACGGGATATTCATTTCGAGAAATCCCCTTAGACCTTGGACTTGAGACTTTAGACCTTCGTCAACGAAACCGTGGGGGAGCTATGGAAGAAACGCGACGATCCGAAACACTTATCAACGCGGTGGAGGACTACTTGTCTGGCCTGGGACAGTACAATGTCGGTCCCTTGTGGAAATTCCTTCGGCAAGCGTTGACGCCGGAACCGAAGAGTCAGGCTCGCCCACATCTCTGGCGCTGGAAAGAGTTGCGCCCACAGTTGCTCCGAGCTGGTGAGTTGGTCTCCGCCGCCGAAGCTGAGCGGCGCGTGCTGATGCTGCTCAATCCGGGTATCGAAGGCCGCATCGCCACGACGCATACACTGTATGGTGGGCTGCAACTGATTTTGCCAGGCGAGGTGGCCGCCACGCATCGCCATACACCCAATGCCCTGCGGTTCATCATGGAAGGCGAAGGTGCGTACACCGTCGTTGATGGGGAGAAGATGACGATGTCGTTTGGTGACTTCGTGCTGACCCCCAACTGGACTTGGCATGACCACGGCAGTGAGTCCAGCACGCCAGTGGTGTGGCTCGACGGGCTTGATATTCCGCTGGCGACCATGCTGGAAGGCATCTTCTTCGAGCCTTTTACGCAAGAAGCCCAATCACTCACCAAGCCGCTCAATAATTCGGTGGCCGAATATGGCAAGAGCGGGTTACTGCCCACCTGGCAACGGTCCACCGCGTCGCACTCGCCATTGCTCAAGTACGCATGGACGGAGGCACGCGAGGCGATTATGAGTCTGAGCCTAGCGGCGGCAAGTCCGAGTGACGGCGCGATGTTGGAATATGTGAATCCCGTGACTGGTGGACCGTCTCTGCCGACGATGGCCAGTTTTCTCCAGCGCCTCAAACCCGGACAGAAAACCGAGACCCATCGCCATAGTGTCAGTGCGATCTATCTCGCCGTCGAAGGACATGGCCGCACGATAATCGACGGCAAAGCGTATGAGTGGGCACCGGGTGACGTGTTCTGTCTTCCGACCTGGCAGTGGCACGCGCACGAGAACCTCTCGGCGAGCACCGATGCCATCCTGTTCTCATTTACGGATGCCCCGGTGATGAAAGCGTTCAATTTGTATCGCGAACAAGCGCTGTAGGAGAACCTATCATGCTCAAAACCATGATCGTTGGCAGTTTACCACGACCGACTTGGCTGGCTCCGTCCGGCCAAATGTATCTCAATTGGAATGTCGAGGAGCCCAAGCTGAAAGAAGCGCAAGATGACGCGGTCACTTTGGTGATCGCCGACCAGGAAGAGGCCGGACTCGACATCCTTACCGACGGTGAACAGCGCCGACGGCATTACATTTCCGGGTTCACGGATGAACTGGAGGGCATCGACTCCAGTCGCTTGGTGAAGATCACCACTCGTGGGGGGCGCTACGGCCAGAGTCTCGTGGAGGCCGCTCGCGTGGTTGGTCCCGTGCGGCGTCGTGGGTCGATCATGCGCGATGCCGTGCGCTTTCTGAAAACGCATACGAACAAACCGATCAAAGTGACCCTACCAGGCCCGATGACCACGACGGATACCTTGGCGGATGAATTCTATGGCAGTCGCGCCAAACTCGCGGCGGCGCTCGCGGGCCAATTGAACGAGGAAGCGCTGGAGTTGACCGAAGCGGGAGCGGACATCATCCAGTTCGATGAGCCCTGCTTCAACATCTATCTTGATGAAGTTGAGGAGTGGGGGATTCGGACGTTGGAGGAGGCCGCCAAAGGCGTGCGCGCCAAGACCGCCGTGCATATCTGTTATGGCTACGGCGTGCCGATTGTCTTGAACTGGAAAACCAAGAACACCGACTGGAGTCATTATCATCGGACGCTGCCACTGCTGCGCACCAGTGCCATCAACATGATCTCCATCGAATGCGCGGCGTCTGGTGTTGATCCCGCCGTCGTCGCCGAAGCCAAAGGCAAGGATGTGATGGTGGGCGTGATCGACGTGGGCACGGAAGAGGTGGAAACGCCAGAGACCGTGGCCGCGCGGATTCGTCGCGTGCTGCCGTATATCGAGCCCGACCATCTTTATCCGTGCACCGACTGCGGGATGATCCCCCGTTCTCGCGCCGCGGCTCGTGGCAAGATGAATGCGCTGGCCGCGGGGGCGTGGTTGATACGGTCGGAACTCGTGAAGGAGCGGCAACAAGGCCCATTGATGGGCGTACGATAGCGTAGCCTTATTCATGGAACTTCATCATGCGCAAGGTTTACTTGGATGTGTGTTGTCTCAGCCGTCCGTTTGATGATCAACGGCAAGGCCGAGTACATTTGGAAGCTGAGGCAGTGCTTCTCATTCTGAAACGTTGTGAGTCTGGAGAGTGGCATTGGGTCAGTAGCGCGGTCGTCAGCTACGAAGTAGATCGTATTCCCAATCAGGAACGCCGCCACCGTGTTACCGAGATACTGCGAGGCGCAAAAGAGATTGTCCCCTTGACCGACTCGGCGGTTGAGCGCGGAGAAGAACTGAAGAAGTTGGGATTGAAGACCTATGATGCCCTCCATGTCGCGTGTGCCGAGCACGCCCAAGCCGATATTTTTCTGACAACAGACGATAGATTGGTACGGGCGGCGGCCCGGAACGCCCGCAAAGTAAAAATACCGGTCAAGAACCCCTTGACTTGGCTTCAGGAGGTACTGTGAACCATGACTGAACAAGCACTGACGTTGGAGCAAATCCGAGAGCGAGGCATCCAAGTGCTCAGGGAACAGTTGGGCATCGTCGACATGGTGCGCTTCCTACAGCAAACGGAAACAGGCTGGGGGAATTACACCGAGGACCGATCCCAATGGTTAGGTGATCCAGATTTGCGAACCGTAGCCAAAGCAATTCAGGGAAAATACCCAGGTAGCAAAATCTAGTGGCCACTCTCCATATCGAATCCCCACACGACCGTAACGCATTCCGTGAGTTCGCCGAGTTCCACGACCACGTCTATGAATCGCGTGCAGCGCGTTGGCATGGCTCGACGCGTCTCGAAATCGTGGTGATGACGGGAGAGAGTCCGTTTAACCAGGATCGCCTCGTGCGCCCGTTCGTGGCCCGTGTGGAGGGAAACCTTGTCGCCCGCGTGTTGGCGGTGATGGATAGCCGCTACAACCACCATTGGCGGGACCAGTTGGGGCATCTCTGTTGGTTTGAGGCATTGCCCAACACACGTGAGGAAGTCCAACGGTTATTCGATGAAGCGTGCGCCTGGCTGAAGAGTCACGGCGCGGTCGCCGCGCGGATTGGATACGGCATGTTGGAATTTCCGTTCGCGATTGATGCCTACGAAGCTCTGCCGCCGAATGCGCTTCGCCAGAATCCCGCCTACTACCATACGCTGCTCAAGGAGGCTGGTTGCGAAACGGAGAAAGGATTTGTCGATTACACAGTCGCGGTGCGACCTGAACTCATCTCACGGTGGGAAAATATGCTCGGAGCCGTGCGTCGTGGTGGGTGTGACATTGTGCCGTTACGCGACCTTCCTGAAGAGCGCCGCGTGCGGGAGTTCACCGCGACTTTCAATGAGACGTTCTTGGCGCATTGGGGCTGGACGCCATATAGTGAAGCGGAATTGGCCGCGCTGTTATCCGCGATGTCGCGGATGGGCATCTTGGACACCTCGGTGATTGCCTATCAAGGTGACGAACCAGCGGGGATGCTGCTGGTCGTGCCGGAACATAGTGGCGATGCGCTGCTGAAACCAGGGCATACTCTACGTGGTGAGGAGCGGCTGAACATTCTCGCGATCGGCGTGCGGGAACCGGCTCGTGGCCGAGGGGTGAACCTTGGCATGGCCGCGTATGGGTTTCTCGAACTGGTCCGTCGTGGGGCGACGCATCTCAGCTATACCCTGGTCCTTGATGACAACTGGCCTTCGCGCCGGACAGCAGAAAAACTCGGCGCGTTCGTCCACGCCAACTATGTGGCGTATCGACGAAACTTCCGTTAAGCAACGGATTTTACTATATGTTTCAGCTTTTTCCCCGCTGAACTGGGTCGGACCACACTGTGTGTGTCTCCACGAACCTTGTTGGAAGTTGCTCCCCGCGGTGGCATCGTGATTTCCGTCCCGGTTTTGAGCGCCGCGAGGCGGAGAAACGTGACAAACCGAGCTGGAGCGAGCAGGTGGCGGTAGGACGATGTGCTCGGCGTTGTTTCCTCCGTGCGGTCTTCCTGATCAGGGATGACGACATTCATCTGTTGATAGCGGCGGCAGAGGTCGCTCGCCAGGTTGTGATAGAACCAATCGCGATGGCTCAGATAGCGTCGCTCAAGCCCACGTGCTTCCCGGAGAATCGTGGTCGAACGATCCGCCCAGGCGCGCACGAGGTGCTGAATGCCAGGTACTCCGCTTGCTCCCTCCACGAGGTGTAATAACCGCCAGAGTGCCGGAGTGCGAACCGCCCACAACCGCGCGAGAATTTTTTGCGCGGGAGCCGGGAGGTGCGCGCGTTCATGGTGATCTCGCAGTTGTGACTTGAGCTGTTCGAGAGACGACTCGACTTGGCCTTGGAGCGCGCGCTTGTGTCGCCACTCTTCAAGGATCGTTTGTGGCAGTAACAGGGCTTCTTCGCGTCCGGTCGAGTCACTTAACATGCCCAGGCGGAGTTGTCGGTCTTCCCATAACGCGCCTTCGAGACGGAGGGCCGCGCCCGTCGTGATTGCCCGCGCTGGTGTCGGGATGATGGCTGGCGGAATTTCCACCGTGAGATGGAGCGACCATTGCCAACGGGGAGCAATGTCGTGGCCGCCGTTCTGGTCCTTGTGATAGCCACCCGCCATGATTTGCTGGCCAACGAGAGCTGCGGTTTTGAGATAGGCGCCTTCGGGTAGTGGACGGTGCAAGATCGTTCTGAAGGTGAGAGCGGCATTTCCCACTTGAAATAGCCCTGAAGTACGAGCGAGACGCTTCCGTTGCCGTTGTGGGCTTGCGGTGTTGAAGGCTTCGGGCGACACGGGTTCGAGATGTAAGCGTTGGATGTGTTGGCCAAAAATACGTTCGACCGGTAAGCCACCAGCGGTAAACTGATGACAAAAATGGACCTTGTGAAAAGGAGCGGTTCTGGAGTGAGGCGGATTGCCGTGCCGCCCGAAAAAACGACTGACCGCCGCTTGAAACTGCGTGAGGACAAATCGACTGTTTGCCCACCCAGCCGGGCATTCGCCCGTCAGTCGCAGGGCTTCCTCGTTCAGGGATTCTCGCAGTTGCTTGAAAATGCGTGTTTGCGCCGCGGATCGAGAGTCGGTCTGTGTGTCTAGCGCGGGTTCAGGTGAGGATTGACGGGCCTTTTGATAGGTCTCTTGATATTGGGCGAACGCCTCGACCAACTGGTTCCACAGCGCGCGCATCGCTTCGGCTTCATGGGTGACGTTCGTGGGAAGGTCCGACCAACTCGCGTGGTCGAGGTTGACCCAGTAGCGATATACGCTAATCGGCCAGTCTGTGCGTTTTCGTGGGCGCATGGAAGAAGTAGCCAGTAGTCAGCGTGGGAAAAAGTGGAGTGTAGGGTGAGTCGAGACCCACCCTACTGATTTGCTACAGCAGATAATACGTGAACTCAAACCAGAACTGGTCACGATCGGCAAAGGCGTAGAGACCACTCCATCCCTGACTCATACTGCTGCTGGGATACCACGAGACACCAGCGGATAATTCGACCTGCTCCATCCCTAGCACGTTGCGCCACCACCACTGCGAGAACAACAACCAGTCCTTGGCGCGCGGCTCGAAGACGACCGCATTGCGGGTTTCCACCCGGCTGGCGAACAACCCTTGATTGGCAAACCCGAGCGTGAAGAGATGCTCCCAGCGATGGACGCGACACTGCGAATTCGAGTAGTGTCGTTTACCATCTTTCCGCTCTAACGCTCTCTCCTCTTCTTTGGTGATACCGTTGCCTCCGTTGTCAACAATGTAGCACAGCGGATTGGCGACGTTGCTCCACTGATTCTTCATCAGCCACTGACCTGAGAGGAACCATGCCTGATCTGAAAAGGAATGGTGGAGGAACGGAATGTAACTGAAGAACTTATAGGTTCGTAGCAAGTCAAAGCCAACCATCGACCGCCACACTGGAGAGTAGGAATGCCAGTTTTTGTTGTTCGAAAACGCCAGGTTCTTTCTGTAAGCTTCGCTCCCCGGAAGGAGCTTTGCGTTGCGCCCACTCCCCGCTGACAGTTTCCGTATATGCTCTTTGGTACTGAAACTCTGCTCGATGCGGAACACCGCGCCGGTATATTCGAAGTCATTATAGGTGGACGTAAAGCCTATGACATTCGTCCGCGCCCAATTATGGTGCGCGGCAAAACAGCCGGTGATGGGGTCACGCACAGCGTTGTGTTTTCCTGGCAATGGCTCGCCATTATCATCCAAGACCCCGTTCTTATTGTTTCTTCTGAAGCGACCAGGGTTATTGTAACCATTGAGATCGGCGCCGACTAAGATCGTGGTTTTCCGATTCCCTCTCTGGGATCTGTCTATCTTAGGCCCATCCATTTGCCCCTTCTCGTTCAAACAGCGGCGTAGCCCTTCCTCAAATGAACCGACAGGAGTGCCAAGCCCGAGCCGTTGCGAGATATCCGTATCGCCGTACACCTGTGCGCCAGCATTGTCGGAATTGTCGAAGGAAGCGGAAGTTCCGATTGGAATATTGGCGTAGTTCAGTGAAAAGTCGAATCCGCTGACGCTCGTCCCAAAGATGCGACCACCTCCCGCCATGGTACACGGGTTCCACATGCCGTTCAGCGATAATGTGCACTGCCCTCTGTAGATTTGGGGGATGTAAGACCGACGCGAGCCCGCAATATCAGGGGAGTCCGACGAAGTGTAGTAGTCGGGGGTGCCGGCTCTTGGATTCGCCTCCCGGTTGATAAAGGACCACGGATGGCGAGACTGCGCCCGACCGCGCCAGGTCGGGTTCCAGGGGACAAACACCCGCGAGCCATCCGACCGCCGGAATGAACAGTTCGAGGCACTGTACTCTACCAGCTCATTCTGATCATTTAAGCAGCCTTTCATATGAAAGGGCGCGCGGAAGCCGCCGCCGTCAACGATCAAGTCGGAGTTGGGCCCACGAAATCCGGGGGTGAAAAAGGGTTCAATGAATACGTTTGAGAACATCGACCCCACGTTGCCGATGCTGTAATTCAGTTTCAGGGCCCAGATGGGCGAACGGAATTCATCGAACTTTTCTCCCGCGCCCTGGTTCTGGTCGATGCGAAGGGGGTTAATCACGTCAATCGAGCGGTACAAGTCCGATTCGCCCCAGACGATCTGTTGTTTGCCGACTCGCGCGGTAAGCTTCCCAGACCCCACTTGGCCGAAGTCAAGGTCCAAGAAGACGTCACGAAAGCCATTCTCGGGAAAGAGGTAGCTCTTGCGTTCGTGCGGATCGTATTGGTTACGATAGCTCTCGCGGATGGACCACACTGGGTCAGCGCGGAAACGATAGCGGGCATTGAGTGTCGCGCCCTGGACGAAGGGAATGGCCAAGTTGTCCTGGTTAAGAATTTTCCCGTTCTTGACAAAATCGTCGTAAGTGAACCAAAAGAAGGCTTCATTTCGCCACTGCACCCAGTTGACACTATCCCTGCCATTGGTGTGGAACGTATGGCGCGTGCGGTACCACATCTGCATTTCCGCGTTGCCGATACGGGTCGATGCCAGCGCGGTAGTGTTCCATTCCGCGATGGTGATGATCGCCAATAAGACCCCGTACAGGAGTCTGCTTCCGGTCAGTCTTGCCCTCATGTTCTTACTCCCTCCTCACTTGTGGTGATTGCGTTGTCGATGACATCCTCGTTGATGGGTAGCTTGCCCCGCTCCC
>JABFSC010000607.1 GCA_013140885.1 Deltaproteobacteria bacterium
CCGTTCCAACACCCGCTCCGCATGCGGTCGCTCAAGCACCGGCGCTAAAATCAACCGGTGTGCCCCGGCTTCCGCGTACTCCGCCAAGGCCCGCTGGGGGTCCTGTGGTTGTAGTTCAGGTTGTTGCAAGAACGTCACTGAGATTTGCAGGTCGTTAAACTCGCGACCAGCCTCGCCACAGAGTTGTTTCATCACGCCCAGATGATGCACGAGGTCTTGCGGCTGTAGCGCTACTGGCATCCAGCCATTGCCGAGCGCCACGGTATCCTTCACCGCCCGTTCACATTTCCAGTTCAGCCCGCCCGCGCCGATGAAGATCGGGGGATGGGGTTTTTGCGCTGGTTTGGGATTCGCGATCACCGGCGGAAATTTGAGAAACTTCCCTTCGTAGCTGGCCTCCGGCTTGGTCCACAGTTCTTTCATGCCCCGCAGGTAGTCGCGCGTGATGGGCCAGCGCTGCCGAAAGTTTACGCCCATGATCTCGGACTCATCGGCTTGCCATCCAGCGCCAACCCCAAACATCACCCGGCCACCAGAAAAGTAGTCCAGCGTGGCGACCTCTTTGGCCAGCGCCAGTGGGTGGCGTTCAGGAACCAGACAGATCGCGGTGCCGAGCTTCAGGGTTTTCGTCACCGCCGCCGCCATGCCTAACAGCACGAATGGATCAGGGAAGCGTGTGTACGGGTCCGGGATTTTGCCGTCCAACGCAGGATAGGGCACCTTCAGATGCACGGGGATAATGGCGTGCTCTGGAACCCAAAACGACTCGAACCCTAACTCCTCGCATCTCTGTGCGGCGGAGACTGGGTCAATGGTTTTTTCCGACAGCATGGCGAATATGCCGATTTTCATGGCAAACTCCTTCGGTTTTTTCTTTAGGCCGCGTCAGTTTCGATAAACTCACTCTCAGAGGAAGGAACAGGAATGGGCTCACCATGCTGGCGCAACCCTTCCACATGAAAGTCGATCGCTTCCTTGACCAGTGCTCTCACCTCCTTCCGTGTTTTCGCCACCGCGATACAACCCGGAAGGTCGGGAACGTGAGCACCCCAACTCGACTCGCCTTTTTCTATGATCACGAGATAACGCATCGCTTTATTCCTTTAACCCCGCCTGTTTCAGGATACTGTTCAAGGTGCCAGGCGGAATGTCCACGCCGGGTTTGCCCGCGACGGTAACTGTACCGAGTTTGGTTGGATGGTGAAACTGACGATGGTCGCCCCGCGTCCGCACGAGATACCATCCATCTGTTGAGATCATTTTGAGGAGTTTACGCACTTTCATAAGGTCTACGGTCACCCCTTGCCGACTTCGTGATTCTGTCAAGGTTACGACCTCCCTGGCATCACCTGCGTGGCGAACTCCGCCATCATCCGTTGATCCGCGGCCACGACAACCTGCTTCACTCCCAGCGCCTCCATCGCGCGGATGCGCTCGCGCAGCTCCTCCGCCGTACCGGTGAGCGTGGTTTCCTTCACCATCTTCTCGGTCACCAGCGGCGCATGCTCTGGTTTCAACTCCTCACAATAGCCCGTGTAGAGGTCCAGATGCCGCGTCTCGATGGGAGCGTTGGGGGTCCGATAGGCATACTTGAACGCCATGAGGTCGTCGCGAATGTCGCCAGGGAGTTCGTGCGGATTCTTGACCGACAGGGCGAAAATGTTGCACTCCGACGTGACCAACGGCCCCACCGCCCGTTGGACAGCAGCGAAACTCTCCCCTGGCTTGGTGACATGAAAGGCGGTCACGACGACGATGTACATATCTTCTAGTCGTTTGCCCACGCGCTCGGCCCCGCGCCGCACGTGGCTCAAGGTGTATTTCAGCAAACTGTCACCAACTGTGCCAAAGAGGATCACGCCATCAGCGATTTCCCCGGCCAGTTCGAGCGACTTGGGCCCACTGCCCGCGATGTACACGGGGATGTTGTCCTTGAGATTGATGAAGCCGCTATCGGGATTGAGAAACCGAATCATGCGCCGCCGTTCACTCTCCTCATACGGAATGGTCTCGCCCCGCCACAATCCACGGCAGACATCGATATGCGTGCGCAGGTCCGCGAGCTTGGCGGCGGGCATGCCCAGCGTCCGTCTCGTCGTATTCCCCGTGCCGATCCCCATCACCACCCGCCCTGGGGCCAGCATGTTTAGTGTGGCGAAGTTACACGCGGTCACCGGAGCAATCCGCGACTTCGGGTTGGTCACGTTGGTGCCCAGCTTGATGGTTTTCGTCTGGGTCGCGCACAGCGCTAGACACTGAAACGCATCGGCCCACACCATCTGCGAATCGCCGACCCACGCATGGGCGAAGCCTTGGCTCTCGGCGAACGCCGCATCCTTGCCACTGTCAATCGTCGGTAAAAAGATCACGCCAAAATCCATCATGTCCTCCTTCAGAATCCTTGCACGTAGGCCGCTACATCCGTCACCGCTTGCGCATCAAGCGGTGACGGATAAAGACGGGGCATCTTTGCCGAGGGGTTCTCGATCCACTGGATCGTCGCCGCCACATCAAGTCGCGCGCGTATCCCTTTCAAGGCCGGACCGGAGCCGCCCTCACCGCTGTTGCCATGACAGGCCGCGCAGTTCTTCCCGAATAACTCTTTCCCGCGCCCCGCGTCCGGAGACGTGAGCGCCGCGGTGGCCACCGGTGGTGCTGTGGATGCGGCGGCCTGCGGGGCCGGGGCGACCGACTTGGCGTGTTCCGGCAAGGCATAGATCACGACTGACGGCGTGCCACCGTCACCAAAGGACAAGCGTGAGGACACATTGCCGGACGTGATGGCGACATACTGCGTGCCACCCAGGGCGTAGGTGATGACACCCCCCGCGATCGCGCCACCGGTCGCGGTCTTGAGGAGGACCTTGCCGGTGGCGGACTCAAAGACGAGGAAATTGCCGCCCATATCGCCGGTGAGCGTGACGCCCCCCGCAGTCGGTGTAATGCCCGCGACAACGGGCGTCTCCGCGTGATACTCCCAGCGCAGCGCGCCAGAATCGGGATGCACCGCTCGAATCCAGCCGCTTTTGGCCTCGTCCAGTTCATAGCTCCCCGCGAAGAGAAACTGGCCAGGCCGGAACTCGACCTCGTCGGACTTGAATACCGCGCACTGGTCCACCGCGCCGACAATAATCTGTTTGGTCAGTTGATCGTATGCTGGCCCATTCCATTCGACCCCACCTAATGGACCTGGGCAGCTATGCACCCCCTGCGTGGTGGGCGCGCGATCCGGCATCTTGATCGTGGTGACGGGGACCTTGAAGAGGCGTTTCTTGGTTTCCCGGTCGACGCCATAGAGAAACCCATCCTTGCTGCCAATCGCGACCATCGGGCGTCCTTTGCTGCTCCAGTACAGCATCGGCGCGGCGGCCAGATCAAGAT
>JABFSC010000192.1 GCA_013140885.1 Deltaproteobacteria bacterium
CCCCTGCAGCACCCCCCCCAAGGTCGCCCAATGGGGAAACCCTTGTTCTGTCGCATACGCGATGTGTTCCGCGGCATAGCGTGCGACCACCTCCACAGGCTCGACCGCCGTGGCCAACATCGTGCGCAAATTGAGCGCGGTCGCCACCAGATACGGTTGGGCAAGCTCCCACGCTAGCGTACAGGCGGCTTCCATCTGGCTGCGCGCCTGGTCGGCATACCCGCGAAACCACAAGAGTTGCGCCGTGTAAGCCCCACACACCACGCGGGGGTCCACCATGTCGAGGGACACCAGCGCGTGCAGGCTCGCGCGGTGGGTCTCCGTGTCATAGAGCGCAAGCACCCGGTCAAGATGCTCTTGCGCGGCGACGAACCGTCCCGCGTAGAGATGAGAGAATCCCACCGTCAGATGCCCTCCCAAGGACGATCCATTTTCGTGTCCTTGCTCAACCAAATGCAGAATATGGGTGGCGATCTCGGAGCCCACGGCGACGTCGCCCCGGAACATACTCAGGCTCCACTGACCCACCAGCGCGTACCAAAGCTGGAGTGGGTTGCCCCCGCGCTGGCTCAGCTCTTGCGCCCGTCGTAACGCCTGAGTCACATCTGGTGATCCTTCCCCGTGCACGGTCAGGAGAGACAGGCTCAGGTTGATCCGCAGCGTGAACTCGTGTTGCGCGCGTTCCGGCGTGTCCGGCAGACGTTGAAGTAAAGCGAGAGCCTTCGTGAAATACTCCACCGCCTCCCGATACGCATAGTGTTGCGTGGCGTTCCGCGCGGCCTGGGCGAGGTAGTGCAGTGCGCGTGCGACGTTCCGCCCACGCTCGAAGTGAAGGGCCAGCTCGGCCGCATGATCATTGGCATGAGCCGCGTAGCACGCTTCCTTGACCTCGCCGAGGCGCTGATGCAGGCGGGCACGCCGCGCCTCCGATAATCCTTCGTATAACACGTGTTGATAGAAGGCGTGCGACAAGCCGTAGCGCTCGGTGACCGTGCCGTCCGGCTGTGGCTCGCTGCCGTAGGCACGCACGAGCCGCTCTCGGTTGGCTAACCGCTCACACCACTCTTCCACCACTCGGGGGGCCTCTTCAAGACCATTGGCCAGCAGCGCCACCGAGAGGTCGCCTCCCGCCACACTGAGCATCTCAAGAAGACGCTGCTCGTCTGGAGTCGCGCGCAGGACATGCTGTTCAATCAACGGACGCAGACTGGCGGGGACACTCAGCTCAATCTCGTCAACCGGGACGGTCAGGTGCCATTGCCCTTGCGGCTGCTCCACCACTATCCCTCGGGAGATCAGATCCGTGACGACGTTGACCAAAAACAGCGGATTCCCTTCGGTCCGGTGATGGAGGGCCCGTGCGAGGAGCGGCAGCGGAGAAGAGGGCGCGCTCATCTCGGGTAATTGCGCCGCGAGGTAGGCAAGCACCTCGTCTTCCGTCAGCAGCTCCGGGGCCAGTTCCACGCAGAACCGATGCGCGTGCAACTCCTGCTTCATCTGTTTCACCGGATGATCACTGAGGATGACATCGATCGGGCGATAGGACGCGATCACCAACAGGCGAACGGCCTCGCGCCGACGCGCGAGCGCGGTCAGCAACGAGAGCGTTGCCGAGTCACTCCATTGCAAGTCTTCCAATACCAGGACAAAGGGATGTTCCGTGGTCAGCACCTCCAACACATCGACCATCTCCCGCAGCATCCGTTCTGGAGTCGCCCCAATGACCTCGCGTTGGACAGCGGCGCGTTCCTCGGAAGACAGCACCGCGGGCATTTGGCTCAGCCACAGCGGCGCATGCTGGCGTAACAGCGCGATCACGCGTCCGCCTACCGCACCACGACACAACCGTCCCAACGCATCAAAAACGGGTAGGTATGCTTCGCCCGCCCCGTAGTGTTCAACGCATTGGCCACCGGCAAACAACAGAGATGAGACTGGAGGCTGGAGATTTGAGGTTTGGGGGGGGAGGGCGAGTCGCCAGTCGCCAGTCTCGATTCTCCGCCGAAAGGCATCAATCAGCGCCGTCTTACCGATTCCCGCCTCGCCCGTGACAAAGACAAGCTGTCGTTCGCCGTGCAGGGATTTTTCCAGCAGCTTGTGGAGCTGCGTGAGTTCCGCATCGCGACCAACTAATGGAGGGGCTGGGTGTTGGGTGTTAGGGGCTCGCGAAAAGTCTTCTATTTTTGCCTTTTGATTTTTGCCTTTTGCCTTTTGATTTGCTTCTGCTTGCTGACTCCCACCAACTGTCGCGACGAACCGATACCCCCGCCGATGCACGGTTTCGATGAAGCGCGGCGACTTGGCATCATCACCCAGCACGGTGCGGATTTCGTTGATGCAGACCTTCAGCACGGTGTCAGTCACGTAGGTGTCCGGCCACACCGTTTGCAGAAATGCCTCTTTGGTGACCAACTGGCCCGCATGGGCCACGAGCACCCGCAGCACGGCGTACGCTTTGGGCGTCAAGGAGAGCGGCTCCCCGTCGCGCCACAGACATTCATTGACCGGGTCAAGAGAGAACGGCGGAAACGCAATCTGTTGAGCAATGTCCATGCGCTAACCGAAATCCAACCTATTGCTGACGACAACAACCACTCTTTCTCTTATGCCCCTCCTCACTATGACGCAACGGGAACTCACAATGCCCTCAACGAATAAAAAGGAGGAAGGCATGAGACTGCAATGGGTTGGCAGTCGCTGGTGCGGAGCGCTACTGGTTGCACTCCTGAGTTGGGGAAGTGGCCCGGCCTGGGCCACGACGATCACGATCCTGAATACGAAAGATCATGGCAGCGGGTCGCTCCGACAGGCTATCAAGAAGGAGGCGTCGGAGGGCGACACGATCAATTTCAAATTAAACCTCCCAGACATTATTGTCTTGACTTCAGGGCCCCTCATCGTGACGAAGTCTCTGACGATAGCGGGACCGGTGGAAGGCGGTCTGGAGATTAGTGGCAACAATAGCAGCCGAGTGTTGATGGTACCTTTCGCATCCTTAAGGGGGGAGGGATGGGGCCAGATCAGTAACCTCACGATACGAGATGGCCGTACCACTGCGGGCGCAGCCGAGGTGCCTGGGACCCAGTACCGGCTGCGACGGTGGCGGCTTGCTCGACTGGGAGCGGGAGACGCTGGGGCGACGTGTGGGAAGCCCGAGACTGGTCGAGAGAGTCGGTCTGGGGATTGCGCTGGTAGACGGCCCACCACTTGTCGAACCACGGCAACTGCGGCCCAAGTCGCAGCAAATAGCGATACGCCGCTCGCCTTGCAAGCGGCGACGAATCGCCTCGCGACGCAGCACTTGTTCAGAAGATCGGATATTCATGATGCCGCCTCAATGGAGGCATCATGCAGCAAAACTCTACGATGTCGTGAGCACT